>CAJMQX010000096.1 GCA_905215635.1 uncultured bacterium
ATAGATTCTGGAATGGAAACTTTAAAAATAGAAGATGTTAAAGTAATAGATATTATTGATAAAGCATTAGAACCTATTAAAATTCCATTAGAACTTAAGGAAATTAATTTAGTGATAGAAGGTAATAAAGAAATTTTAGCAAAGCTAGATGCTAATTGGACAGCAGAAGCAATATTAAATATTGTTAAGAATGCTTGTGAACATACACCTAAAAAGGGAATGATAAAAATAACTTTAGAAGATAATCCAATATATACGGGAATTACTATAGCAGATACGGGTAGTGGAATAAAAGAAGAAGATATTAATCATATTTTTGAAAGATTTTATAAAGGAAGTAATTCTAAAGATAGTATTGGAATAGGACTTAATATGTCTAAAAAGATTATTAATTTAGAACATGGAGATATAGTGGTAGAGTCTGTTTTAAATAAGGGGACAACCTTTAGAATTAAGTTTTATAAAAAAGTAATTTAAGAAAATGACTAAATTGTCATAAAAAAGTCACTTCATAGTCATCTCTATAAAATATAATTAATACTTGAAAGGGAGAATATTATATGGAAATACTTAGAGTTGAAAATTTAAAGAAAACATATGGTAAAGGAAATACCTTAGTAAAAGCAATAGATGATGTTAGTTTTACTGTTGAAAAAGGTGAATTTGTAGCTATAGTTGGAGCATCAGGATCAGGTAAGAGTACTTTACTTCATTTACTTGGTGGAGTAGATAGACCTACTCAGGAAAGATTATTATTGATGGAGAAGACATTTATAAATTAAATGAAACTAATTTAGCTATTTTTCGTCGTCGTCAAGTAGGATTAATCTATCAATTTTATAATTTAATACCAATATTAAATGTAGAAGAGAATATGACTTTACCAATTTTATTAGATGGAAAGAAACCAGATGAAGAATACTTAAAAGAACTTATTGAAACATTAGGATTAGAAAGAAGAGTAAATCATTTACCTAATGAATTATCAGGAGGACAACAACAAAGAGTTTCTATAGGAAGAGCCTTAATGAACCGTCCAGCTTTGTTATTAGCTGATGAGCCTACAGGAAATTTGGATAGTAAAGCTAGTCATGATATTATTGAATTATTAAAATTATCTAATAAAAAATATAAACAAACAATTATTATGATTACACATGATCATTCACTTGCTTTAAATGATTCAAGAATTATTACTATTGATGATAGTAAAATAGTTAGTGATGAGATGGTGAAATAATGAATATTTTAAATAAATTAACCAATAAACATCTTATCATGAATAAAAAAAGGACAATTGTTACCATTGTAGGAATTATTTTATCTACAGCTTTAATGGTAGGAATGGGACTGTTATTATCAACATTTCGTGATAGTATGATTCAAGAGGTAGTACTATCTTCTGGAGATTATAATGCTAGGATTAATAATGTTTCTAATAACAATTTATCGATTATAAATAATAATTCTAATGTTGGTGATTATATTACTAGAGATTATCTTGGCTATGATCTTATTCCTAATGATGAGACAAAGTCTTATTTTAAAGTATTTAGTGTAGATGTGGCATATATGGCTCATCTTAAATTATTAGAAGGACGTCTACCTAAAAATGATAAAGAAATAGTAATTCCTGAATATTTGAAAGAGAATTATCCTGATTTATTAAAAGTGGGTAATACACTTAATTTATCTGTTGGAGATCGTTATTATAATAATGAACTTCTTACTCCTCGTGATGATTATACGGAAGGAGAATATATTAATGATCCTAAGAATTATACATTTACCATTGTAGGAGTTATTGAGAGAGATTATTATGAGGATTCTGAGATAGGATGCTTCGTTTATACGACAGGTCTTTCTTCAGATAATATGGATGTTTTTATCACCTATAAAAATGTTAATAAAACGTATGATAATACTAAGAATATTGCTAAGAGTCTTGGTATTGTCCCTGATAGTCAAGAATACTATTCACGTATTGGATATAATTCAGCACTTTTAACGTTATATGGTGCTAGTAGTTATAGTAATTTAGTTAATAGTATGGCTGGTATGCTAGCAATTATGTTATCTTTGGTAAGTATAGCTTGTGTTATTGTAATTTATAATTCATTTGCTATTTCAGTTATGGAAAGAAAAAAACAATTTGGATTATTTTCTTCAATTGGAGCTACTAAAAATCAGATAAAGAGAACAGTTTTATATGAAGCGATGATTGTTAGCTTGATAGGTATTCCACTTGGTATTCTTAGTGCTTATTTAGGAATATATATAGTAGTACTTATTATGAATAATTTATTAAAGGGAATGTTTTCAGTAGGATTTCATTTATCAACATATCCATTATTTATCATAATACCTATTATATTTATGATAATAACAATTTTTATAAGTGCTTCGATACCAGCGAAGAGGGCTAGTAAAATATCTCCGATTGAGGCAATTCGTTTGAATGATGATATTAAAATTAAGGGTAAAAAAGTAAAATCTCCTAAATTTATTAGAAAATTGTTTGGTGTTGAAGGAGATATTGCTTATAAAAATATGCGTCGTAATAAAAAGAAATATCGTATTACAGTTGTATCACTATTTATAAGTATAGTTTTATTCATATCTTTCTCAGGATATATGACATATTTTTTAGCTGGTGCTAGTAGTTATCTTGCTATTCCAGATGTTGATGTTATGGTTAGATATGATAAGAAATTTAGTGATCCAGAAATAATTAAGAGTATTAAAGCTAATTCTTCAATAGAAGAATATGTAGAATATGACAATATTTATGCTTATACAGATACGGATATGTTTGATGTATATACTAAGAAATATCAAAAGTTTCTTGTAGATAATGATTTTTATACTGGTCATGATAATAAATATATAAGGGGCGTTACTTTTATAATTATGAGTAATGAGAGCTATCATAAATATTTAAATAGAATAGGTAAGAAAGAAGAATTACCAATTTTATATAATAACTTTAATAGTATCATTTATTCATCTGGTTCTAGAAAAAGTTACCATATGGATAAATATAATGGATCATTACAAAAAATAAATATTTTATTATCAAATAATGATGTAGATAATGATGATAGTTCATATAATGAAAAGTTTTCAAATAGCGAATCAGTATATAAAAGATTATTTCAAATAGATAATTATTATATTTCAAATGATGAGTTTGTAGGTCTTGGCTTTTTTGATTCAGACATCGTAGATGTAATAATTATAAGTGAAGATATGGCTCGTGAATATAAATTGATTACTGATGATCCTAATGCTAGCTATAGTTATACTAATATTTTAATTAAAGCACCAGCATATAAAGAACTTGATAAGATGTTAGAAGAATATGAAGATGCTGGTAAATTAGATTTTATATATTATACTAATATTAAAGAAGCTTTGAAAATGGAAAATAATATGATTTTAGCTATTAAAATACTAGTATATGGGTTTATTACATTAGTAACCTTAATAGGAGTTACAAGTGTATTTAATACAATTAATACTTCAATAGCTTTAAGAAGAAAAGAATTTGCAGTATTAAGAAGTGTAGGATTAACACCAAAAGGATTTAATAAAATGCTATGCTTTGAAAGTTTATTCTTTGGATTAAAATCATTATTCTATGCTATACCGGTATCATGTGGAGTTATCTTCTTAATATTTTTATCAATGCGTAATACAGTTGACTTGGGTACTATCTTAATACCTTGGAAGAGTATCTTCATTGCAATTATATTAGACTTCTTAGTTATAGCTATTTCAATGAGTTATGCTACTAAGAAAGTTAAAAAAGATAATATATTAGATGCCATTAGAGAAGAAAATATCTAAGTTATAAAAATATAACTATGATAATAATAAAATATGTGATACAATAATAATAGATTTGACATTATTATTTAAAAGAGTATAATTGTTAATGAGATTACAAAAGAAGTAA
>CAJMQX010000097.1 GCA_905215635.1 uncultured bacterium
CTATCTTGCCGCGGATGCGCACGGAGCCGCGCCCGGTGCGGAAGTAGTTGTCAATATATTTCCTAGTATGTTTGCAATAATAGTAGCAGTAACAGTATTTACTAAGAGTAATATTTTAGTAGATTTAGGAAATATTGTTAGGATAGATATATTCCCTAAAGAGATTATACCAATAGCTTTATTAAGACCAATATCGTCATCATCATCATTAATGCTTTTGAATGATATTTTTAGAGTATATGGACCAGACTCTTTAATAGGAATGATGACAGCAGTTATTACAGGAAGTACAGATACTACAATATATATAATAGGAATGTATTATTCAAGTATTAAAGTTAAAAAAATAAGATATTCTTTATTATTAGGATTATTAGCAGATGTAGCTTGTGTAGTTATAAGTATTTTGATAGTTAAAATATTATAAAAAAATAAAAGCAACCATTAAAGGTTACTTTTATTTAGGTTGTTTCCATTCATACTATTAGAATTAGACTCATGACAACTAGAAGCGTTACCATTTAAAGACTTATTCATATTATTTTTGCATGAATTAGAATTTTTTGACTTTTTATTCTTAGCCATAATTATCACCCACTATTAATATTGACTAATATTATGGTTTTATGTGTGAAATACTAGTAATTTTTTATTTTTTTTGATAAAATACATATTAAGGAAGTGAATACATGATAAATATATTTAAAAAGTTATTCGATAACGAATATAAAGAATTAAAAAGATTTAATGAAATAGCTACTAAGATAGAAGAATTAGATAGTGAGTATAGTAAATTATCTGATAAGAAATTAGCAGCTAAAACAGATGAGTTTAAAAAAAGATTAGAAGATGGAGAAACATTAGATGATATATTAGTAGAAGCTTTTGCTACTATACGTGAAGCAGCCTATCGTATTATTGGAGAAAAAGCATATTTTTGCCAGTTACTTGGAGGTCTTGCTATTCACTATGGTAATATAGCTGAGATGAAAACTGGTGAAGGTAAAACTTTAACAACAATTTTTCCAGCATATGTTAATGCTTTAACTGGTAAAGGAGTACATGTTGTTACAGTTAATGAATACCTTACTCAAAGAAATGCCGAATGGATGGGACCAATTTTTGAATTTTTAGGATTAACAGTAGGAATTAACTTAAGAGAATTATCTCCTAAAGAAAAAAGAGAAGTATATAACTGTGATATAATGTATACTACTAATAATGAACTTGGATTTGACTATTTAAGAGATAATATGGTTGTTAGAAAAGAAGATCGTGTTGGTCGTAGATTAAATTATTGTATTATCGATGAAGTAGACTCTGTTTTAATAGATGAAGCAAGAACACCATTAATTATATCAGGTGGAGTTATGCAAAATGTTAATTTATTTGAACAAGCAGATTTATTTGCAAAGTCCTTAAAAGAAAATGTCGATTATGTTAAAGAAGAAAAATCTAGAAGTATTACTTTAACTGATGAAGGAGCACATAAGTGTGAGAAGGCTTTTCATATAGATAATTTATATGATATTAATAATACAGCTTTAGTTCATCATATTAATTTAGCTTTAAAAGCAAATTACTTTATGAAGAATGATGTTGATTATGTTGTACAGGATGGAGAAGTTGTTATTGTAGACCAATTTACTGGACGTTTAATGAAAGGAAGAGCTTTTTCAGAAGGACTGCATCAAGCTATTGAAGCAAAAGAACATGTAAAAATAAATCAAGAAACAAAAACACTAGCTACAATTACTTTTCAAAATTTATTTAGAATGTATGATAAATTATCTGGTATGACAGGTACTGCTAAAACAGAAGAAGAAGAATTTAGAAATATATATAATATGTATGTTATTTGTATTCCTACTAATAAACCAGTTATTCGTGAAGATGCTACGGATTTATTATATCCTGGTAAAGAAGGAAAATATAATGCTATTATTAGAGTAGTAGAAGAACGTCATAAATTAGGACAACCAATACTAATTGGTACTATTGCTATAGAGACTAGTGAATTACTTAGTAAAATGTTAACTAAGAAAAAGATTCACCATGAAGTATTAAATGCTAAAAATCATGCTCGTGAAGCAGAAATTATTGCTCATGCTGGTGAGAAGGGTGCTGTTACTATAGCTACTAATATGGCTGGTCGTGGTACAGATATTAAGCTTGGAGAAGGCGTTAAGGAACTAGGTGGCCTTTGTGTAATTGGTACTGAAAGACATGAATCTCGTCGTATTGATAATCAGCTTCGTGGTCGTGCTGGAAGACAAGGAGATCCCGGATTTAGTCAATTCTTTGTATCTTTTGAAGATGATTTATTAATAAGATTTGGATCAGATAGATATAAAGAAATGATGGCTAGTATTGGTTTTACAGGAGATCAAGCTATTAGAAATAAAATGTTTGCAAAAACGGTAGAGACAGCTCAGAAGAGAGTTGAAGGTAATAACTTTGATATAAGAAAACATTTACTTAGTTATGATGATGTTATGAATACTCAAAGAAATATTATTTATGAAAGAAGAAATGAAATTCTTGATAATGATTCAATTCATGCTACAGTATTAGCTGGATTTAGAGAGTATATTACTAATTTAGTAATGGCACATCTAATTGATAGTAAACATTTACAAGAAAATGATTACTCAGAAATATTAGAAGCTGCTAATGAAAATCTTTTAAGAAAATATCGTTTAAATTTATCAGAAATAAATGGTAAAAAAGAAGATGAAGTAATAGAGACTATTTATGATAATGTACTTAAAGATTATGAAGAAAAATTAGCAGATATTCCTGAAGAAGTAAGCAATGAATTTGAAAAGGCTATTTCTTTAAGAGTAATTGATAGTAATTGGATGGAACATATTAGTACGATGAGTCATCTTCGTGAGGGTGTAGGTTTAAGAGGATACGCTAATGAAAATCCATTAGATGCTTATACTAAAGAGGGATATAATTTATTTGATAATATGTTAAATAAAATTAATACTGATATTAGTATCTATCTTTTAAAGTCAGAAATAAGACAGAATACTGAGAGAAAAGAAGTAGTTAAGAAAGTTATTACTAATGATGGTAAGGATACTGTTAAGACAAGTAAGAAGAGCAATAAAGTAGGTCGTAATGATCCGTGTCCATGTGGGAGTGGACGCAAGTACAAAATGTGCTGTGGAAAATAACTCGCAACCCCGATAAAATAAGGGAAAAAGCGAGTTTTTCTTTTTATCAAAAATAGCCCAGAAAAGGAGCTGGAGCCACTTTGGAGCCATTTTGATTTAGATATTTGACTATATTACCATTTAAGATCGTAAAATAGTAATCTTAAGATGATTTAAATCAGTAAAAAAATGGCACATAATTATGTTATAATAAAAGAGGTGAAGGTTAAATGATTGATAAAAATAGCATTGATATATGGGCGATTCCTATACATGTAAATGAAAATAAAAAACAAGTAGATGCTTTTAATTTTTGCTTAAATAAAGGCATTATTGGAATAGGTTGGGAAACGTCTAAAACTATAAGCGGTAATAGTATTGATTATGAAAGCATATTCAATAATTATAGCAATTTTATTGGTAGCCCAAAACTAAGTAGTTTTGAAAAATATGTTAGAAGTTATAATCAGATTAATAAAGATGATCTAATATGGACAAGAACTGGTAATGAATATTATCTTTGCAGATTTACTGGTGAAAAAGTAGATTACTATAGAGAGAAAATGTCAAAGGAAGAAATAGAAGAACATGATAAATATGATATATGGCATGGATTAAAATGTGAATTTATTCGAGTTGGTACACAGGAATCAGTTACCGGAACAATAGTAAATATTTTTTGTGCTGGTGGAATTAGACATTTTGCTTCAAATGTTGAAAAGACAAAAGAATTTTCAATGAGATTATATAATAAACTAACTAAGACAA
>CAJMQX010000098.1 GCA_905215635.1 uncultured bacterium
GACGATTGAGACAATAGGACTATTGTCAGGTTAAAGTCCGTTTTTTGGTACAGAAATTTCTTTATCATTATTTTGGGTTACACCCACTATTTGACAAAGAACCAAAGTAAATACATTTTTTTGTATCTACTTCTACATCACTAGCAACCTATCCCATCATCAATTTATAAATTATTCCTATATTCTACTTATTGCATCATAAATAATATTAGTAAAAAAATACTATATTATTTTTAAAAATTTTACTATACTTTTTCTAAGTAATTAACTTTCTTCCCAGTATTAATAGCATATTCTATTTCACTTCTAGTACTATCTCCTATATATCCGCCAACATTTATAACAAATATCTCATCAGCCATATCTATTTTCCTCTTATGCATATCATCTAGCATCTCTTTAGTCTTACTCAAAGTTCCTTCATCCATACCGTCCCATACCTCGTCATCTCCTGAGTGGCCAAATAAACCAACTGATATAACTATATTCCCCTTCAAAGTTAATTCTTTCTGTACTCTCATAAAATCATCTTTAAATCTAGTAGAACCACATAAAGTTATAACTTTATAATTTTTAACCATTTTATTATCTCCATCAACTAAATTAAATTATCTCTAATTCTAACACTTATCTTATCCCTATAAAGAATTCTCGCTTTAAGTTTATTAGTACATTTAATAAACCCTACATCTTCAATAACAATATCTTGATTATCAGAAATATCTAGTTCTATATATTCTGAATCATTAAGTCTAGGATTATTCTTACTAATACTCTTTATAGTTAAATTATTAGACATATAAAAAGTCATACTAGAAATATCTGTCTCATATTCTACCCTAAGAATATCATTAATAAGTATTACTCCACTTCCTTTAATCTGAAATGTTACTGGCTTAATCTCTTTCTTAGAATTAATCATCTTTATATCTTTATTATCTAGATAATTAACTATACTATCTCTAACAATTAACCCTGGAGTATCACTAATAACAAGTTCTCCAATTTTTACTTCTACTATTCCTAAAGTTGTTGAAGGATAATTACTAGTAGTAATCATTCCATTAGTACCATTATAACTCTTAATCATCTCATTAATTAAAGAAGACTTCCCACTATTAGTAATACCTACAAAATATATCTTTTTATTTTTTCCATATTCTAATAAATCATTATATAAAATATCTAAATTATATTTCTTATAAGCACTAACTATTACAATATCTATAATATTCTTATATCTATTTTTTAAATAAGTAATTATCTTCATATCTTTAACTGATTTAGGAATAATATCTCTTTTTGTTAACACTAAAATAACATTCTTAAATCTATCTAAATAATCTAAATTAACCGTAAGAATACTAGATACATATACTACTAAATCATTACCCTTAATATTCTTAATTATTTTCATATAATCAACATTACTTTTATTAATATCTTTACTACGTCCATAATTTTTAATCATAAAGCAACGTTCACATATCATATGATCAATATTTTCTACATAACCATCAAGATTTTTATCTTTATCTTGTAGTACTACTCCACATCCAATACACTTCTTACTCATAATATTTCCCCTTAATAAGTATCTTATCATGAGCTAACTTCTTATATTGAATTTTCTCTAAATTTCTAAAAATTAACTTTGTTAAAAACATATCGTCTTTACTCATTGGATTAACTAATATAGTCCTTATTCCTGCTCTATTACCTCCAAGAATATCTTTATATAATTGATCTCCTATAATAGCTACTTCTGATAAATTATATCCAAATATTTTCATAACTTTTAAGAATTTATCTTTTCTAGGTTTACCTGCTCTTGCTACTGCATCTACATTTAAAGCATCCTTAAAAGGTTTAATTCTTCTCTTTAAAGCATTAGAAAATATAATTACTTTAAAATCCATATCTTTTAATGTTTCTATTAAATCAATTAATTTTTTATTAGGAACTTTATCTTTATAAGGAACACAAGTATTATCTAAATCAAATAATATACATTTAATTCCATCTTCTAAAAGTTTTTCATAATCAATATGATATATACTTTTTTGATACATATCTGGAATAAAATTATTCATCACACACCCCTTATCTATATAAGCCTATTTCTTTTTTCATTATCTCAAATTTTTCTTTTGCTAATAATCTTACTTTATTAGCTCCATTTCTTAAGATTTCATCTACTTCATCACTATCTACTAATTTATTATACTTACTTTGAATATCTATAAGAAGTTCACATACTTTATCTGCTACTGCTCTTTTAAATTCTCCATAATTAGCATTTTCAAATAATATTTCTACTTCATGAATACTCTCATTTGTAAGTGCTGAATAAATATTAATTAAATTAGATATTCCTGGCTTCTTTTCTGGATCAAATTTAATACTCATCTCAGAATCAGTAGTAGCACTCATAATTTTCTTTCTAGCTGCTTCAGGACTATCTAATAAACATATTACTCCCTTAGGATTATCCTCTGTTTTACTCATCTTCTTACTAGGATCAACTAAGTCCATTATTTTAGTACCAACTTCTGTTACAAGAGGTTCTGGTATCTTAAAAGTTTCTCCATATTTATTATTATATCTAATAGCAATATCACGAGTTAATTCTACATGTTGTTTTTGATCTATTCCTACAGGAACATAATCAGCATCTACTACTAAAATATCTGTAGCCATTAATACTGGATATGTTAAAAGTCCTACTGAAAAGTTAGCATTCTTCTTACTTTTTTCTTTAAATTGAATCATTCTAGATAATTCACCATAATAAGTGTTACATTCAAGTAACCATGATATACAAGGAATATATTCAATATCTGACTGAAGATATATTACATTCTTTTCGGGATCTATTCCACATGCTAAATAAAGTGCTAAAAAATCCTTTATATTACGATGTAATTCTTCACTATTATTAGGTACTGTTATAGCATGCATATCTGCTACAAATAAATAATTATAATAATTATCTTGTCTCTCTTTCATTTGTTTAATAGCACCTATATAATTTCCTAAAGTTAAACTTCCTGTAGGCTTAAGTCCTGTTAATAATATTTTCTTCATATTATCCCTCATTTCATATACAAAAATATATCATATTTTTAAAAGAAAGTAAACTAAAATATAATTCTCTATCATAACTCATATAGTTAATTAAGGAGGAGTTAATGTTATTAAGTATTTTAAATTATCTAACTAGTAATCTTATGTTTTTTACTGGAGCATATTCTAATAATGTTTTTCCAGAACAATTACCCAAAGAACTAGAAGATGAATATATTAAGAAAGCTAAAGCTGGTGATAAAGAAGCTAGAAATAAATTAATTGAACATAATCTACGATTAGTAGCTCATATTGTTAAGAAATTTGAATCTACTAATCATGATACTGATGATTTAATTGGTATTGGTACAGTAGGTCTTATCAAAGGTATTGATACCTATTCTGAAAACAAAAAAGTAAAACTAGCTACGTATGCTGCCAAATGTGCTGAAAATGAGATTCTTATGTACTTTAGAGCAGATAAGAAAAATAGTAAAAACGTTAGTCTTTATGAAGAAATAAGTTATGATAAAGAAGGTAATAAAATAACTATTCTAGATATTTTAAAAACAAGTGATCCTGATTACATTGATGAAATTTATAAAAATGATAATATAAAATTATTAAATAAATATCTTAAAGTATTATCATCAAGAGAAAAAGAGATTATTGAATCTCGTTATGGTCTTAATGGTAAAGATGAAGAAACTCAAAAAGATATTGCTAAAAGATTGCACATTTCTAGAAGCTATGTTTCTAGATTAGAAAAAAGAGCTACTACTAAAATATTACGTGAATTTATTAAAAACAAAAGAGATCTTGCTAATTAGCACATC
>CAJMQX010000099.1 GCA_905215635.1 uncultured bacterium
GTCGAAGAAGCCCGTGAATGGACGTCCCGATTCGATCGTCAATGCGTTGGTGCCCTTTAGGAAGTGATGATTATTTAACTAAACCATATTCTCCAAAAGAATTAGTTCTAAGAGTAAATAATATTATTAAAAGAGTTTACTCTAAAGACCTTTCTAAAATTAAATACAATGAATATAATATTGATTTAGAAAAAAGAATAGTTCTTCTAGATGATAAAAACTTAAACTTAACTACATTAGAATTTGATTTACTTAAAATGTTTCTAACTAATAAAAACAAATCATTTTCAAGGGATGATATCTTAAATATTATCTGGGGAGAAAATTATTTTGGTACTGATCGTGTCGTAGATGATTTAGTAAGAAGATTAAGAAAGAAAATGCCTGACTTAAATATAGAAACAATGTATGGCTATGGATACCGATTAACATGAAAAATATGTCCTTAACAAAACAATTAATATATATAATTATATTAATAATAGGAATAATCTTTATAGCCCTAGGTATTATCTTGCCGAAAGAATTAGTACCTATATATGAAGAAAATGTTTATAATAAATTAAAACAACCCTTAACATTTATAAAAAATTATGATGATATAGATAACTTAAATATAAACAATGATACTGATATCGCCTATATCTATCAAAAAAACGATAAAGTTTTTATATCAGAAAATATTTATGACGTAGTTAAAGATTTTGATACTGATATTATTAATTATACTACCCAAAGTTATGGTAAACTAGTCTACAAAAATAGACTTTACTACTACTATCATACATACAACGCTAATCAAGAACACGTTATTTCAATTACCAATGATAAATACGTCAATAATATGAAAAGAGAAATACTCTATACAATCTTACTAGTTACTGGTATATCTTTCACCCTTAGTTCATTAATTATAATTACTTGGTCTAATAGTCTAGTTAATGACATAATCGTACTAAAGAAAAAAATTAGAAATATAAATAATGATAACTATAACTATGTATTAAACCATGATGTTGATGATGAAATAAAAGAATTAGATGATTCCATCGAAAGTATGCATGAGTATCTAGTAAATAATGAAACCTATAAAAATCAGTTATATCAAAATATTTCACATGATTTTAAAACCCCTATTGCTGTTATAAAGTCTTATATTGAAGCTGCTGAAGACGGTATAGAAACCAAAGAAAAAAGCTTTGAGATAATTAAAGAACAAATAGATAAATTAGAAAATAAAGTACACTCCTTATTATATTTAAATAAACTAAACTACCTTAAAGAACAAGAAGAAAAGTTAAAATCAAAAACCAATCTTAAATCCGTCGTACTTCCATCAGTAGAAAAATTTAAACTTATAAGACCTGAAATAAAATACAAAGTAGATATTGAAGATAATCAAGTATTTAGAGGTACTTATGACATGTGGGAAACAATTATTGATAACCTATTAAATAATTTCATGCGTTACGCCAAAAAAGAAATTAAGATTACCATTAAAAATCACAAAATAACCCTATACAATGATGGTGAAAACATAGATGAATCGATTATTAATAATATCTTTACTCCTTACGAAAAAGGTCTAAACGGTATGTTCGGCCTAGGTCTATCAATAATAAAGAAAACTTTAGCATTATTAAACTATGATATAACTGTATCTAATGTTAAAGATGGTGTAAACTTCATAATCAAATAAGAAAGACTAATTGTCTTTCTTATTTTCATTATCACTAATAGTATCTTTCCTAACAGAATCAAGTCCAAAATAACCTTTAAATACCTTATATAGTCCTTCTGCTCCCACTAAAGTAAATAATGCTATCCATCCCGCATATAATAAATTAGAAGAATAAAAAGATATTGCATAACAAAAGCCAATTCCAAGTGATATCACTATTGAAGCAATCTTATTACAACTCTTACACAAATTAAGTGTCTGTTTAATTTTCTGAATTACTTGTGAAGAAATAATACTAGCAATCGTAGCAACATATATAAGTTCTAATAAGAGTTCTTTATTCACAATTATCTTTTACATAATCATCTATATCTTTAATCTTAAGTTCTGCTACCGTCATTCTCTCAAACATTCCATTTAATTTATCTACTTTTTCTTCTAAAATATTAATCCTATATGACATAAGTTTACTCATAGATATACTTCCCATTAAAGATCCAAATATTGTACCTACTAATGCTAATAAAGCTACTAATATCTCATTATTCATTATATACCCTCCTCTACTATTAGTATATCTAATAAGTAATTATCTGTATAATTATTTGACACTAATTATCTATTTATGTTATAATTTTATATGTATTGGGGCTGTCTTGGCTTCGACAGGAATACAATGCTTTATTTTGCAGGTCGAATGCCCACGTCAAGGGCGAAACAAAAATAACTGGAAACAGAAACAATTTAGCTGTTGCATACGCTTAATTTAGCGGCACAGACTTCTCTATCACTTTTGCTTACGAGTGATAACAGAAGTTCATAAAGTAAGCTATAATATATTCCATTTCTATAAAATATATCGAATTTAATAGAATAGTAAATATCCATTTTGTTAATTTATAAAATATTTACAAAACTTCTAAATTAACTAAGCCTGTAGATAAATATTGATGAGTATTTTTGGACAGGGGTTCAATTCCCCTCAGCTCCACCAGATTGAAAATAAAGTCTTATTTTATAAGGCTTTTTATATTTTTATGCATATTTAGATACATTTTTATAACTAATTTTACTAATTTTTCAAATGAAAGAAAAATTAATAGAAAAACAGCAAACAACACAAAAATCGCATACTGAAAACAAACCAACTTTAACAAAGAAAATAACAGCATAATTATTGCTACTATTTATTTTTTATGTTAAAATAAACCTGAATATTGGTTATAATATCAATTGTCTTAGTAAGAAAATTGTAAATTACTATGACACTCGCACAAAAAAGGAGAATTAGAACATGAATACAAAGGAAAAACTAATAGAGTTTAAAGAAAAACTATTACAATTAAATATACCAATTTCTAGAGATTTTGAATTTGATGCTGAGTTAGAAGATCATCCAATTGGTAATCAAAATATATATAGATTATACTATATCAATTATCATAGAATTGGAGAGGGTTATGGACATCGTAAAAATAATATAGGAATTATAAACTGGCGTTTTAATCCATTCATACTGCCAAAAGAAATGACTAGAGAAGAAGGATTTAAAGTCTTATCATACCTAACTGATTTTATAGAAAAAAGAGAAGATACTGAGCCATGTTCTTTCAAGTCCGTTTCAACATTAGATGGCGTTCTAAATCTAGAAAGATTTGGATTTACAAGAGTTGAAGAAAAAGATGAAAGTAAAATTTTAAACTTATTCACAGTAGATGGAAGACTATTATTATTTAAAAGAAGTAATCTATACTCAAAATATTTTGAATGGTATGTTGAAAATGTTACTAAAGAAGAAGTAAAAAGTATTTATGCTAAACACAATATGGAGTTTAGAGATATTGTATGGCTTGATAATCCAAAAGAAAAAACTTACACAAAAATTTTAAAACAAAAAAACAAAAGATAATTATATTGATTTAAGGAGGATATAAATGAAAGAAATGTTCAAAAGTGCTGTTCATATGATAATAGTGAACAATGATAATAAAATATTATTACAAAAAAGAAAAGGTTCTAAATTGTGGCCTGGATACTATGCACTTCCTGCAGGACATATTGATGAAGGAGAAAATCAATATGATGCCTTAGTTAGAGAAGCTAAAGAAGAATTAGATATTGAAATAAATCCGAAGGATATCATCAATAGTTATGTAGTATTAAGAAGAAATTTCTTTGAAAT
>CAJMQX010000100.1 GCA_905215635.1 uncultured bacterium
CAGATAATTCTAGATAACTTTTAACTGCTTCTCTAAATACTTCTTCATTCATCTCTTCATATTTAAATACTGCTATCTTAGTATATTTAATTCCATTATATGGTTCCATTATAAGTACATACATCTCATCATCTATTTCATATAAATAATTCATATAGCTAATCTCTCTACTATCATTAGTATAAGCATAATCTTTATATAAATAATCATAGCTATCTAATATTTCTAATCTTGCTGAAGCTTCAATTACTGGATTAATTCTCTCTTTACTCTTATCACCAGTTGCCCCTTTATCTCTCCTAATAACAGTATCTTTTTTTGGTTCTAAATAACAAATACCCTTCATTACATCATTATTTTTAGTTACATCTTCTTGATACATCTTATTTAAATAATCAATATATTTCTTAATTTTATCTACACACTCTTCTAATTCTTCCTGATAATCAACTAAATCTAAGATACTAATCCCACTATTACGTAATCTATAATAATTATTAGTAGCCATCTTTCTAACTCTTTTATTCTCTAATAAAACTTTATCCTTCAAGCTTAAATCCATCTTCTTAATATCTTCCCTTATAGCCATTCTTTCTTCTTCTAAAGTTCTAAGCATATAAGCTTCTTCAAGAAGTCTCTTCTCAGATATTCCCCCAAAAGAAAAGTCTACTGATAAATTATTACAATTAGATATTATAACATTAGCAACACATTTTTTATCTTTAGCATGTAAATATAAATTTCCTATCTTATCATATTCAAGTATATATTCTTCAACTCCAAGTTCAAAAAAACTAGTACTTTTTCTTAATTGATCTAATATTACTTGATTAATTACATCAGGAAAATATGAATAATTAACTATAATATTCTTAAAAGGTATTCCATTTTCTTTAATATATTTATCTATTTCATCTAAAAATGAATAATACATCAAAATTCCTTCTTTCTAATCCTTTTTTCTCATTCGTCCAAATATAATAGCATACTTTAGTTCGCCTGTCAAGAAAAACATCTCATGATTATTATTCTAATAATAAATTTATTCTCATATCACTTTCATAACATTGTTTAACTAAATATATTGTGATATAATAATACTACTTAAGAAATATTAATATGATATAAAGTATCTTATATATAATACCTAATATTAATCAAAAAAATACTCATATTATGTCATATATTAATTTTTATAAATAGAAAGGACAAAACTTATTATGGAAGAATTATTAGCTACTAAAATGCGTCCCAAAAATTTATCTGAGGTAATTGGTCAAACTCATCTTATTGGTAAAGATAAAATTATCTCTAATCTTGTTAAAAATAAGAAAATATTTTCTATGATTTTATATGGTAAACCAGGTACTGGTAAAACTTCTATTGCTCTAGCTATCGTATCTGAATTAGATGTTAAATATCGTCTATTAAATGCTGTTAGTAATAATAAAAAAGATTTTGATACCGTCATAAATGAAGCTAAAATGTATAATGGTCTTATCCTAATAATTGATGAAATTCATCGTATGAATAAAGATAAACAAGACTTACTACTTCCTGTATTAGAAAGTGGTCTCATAACTCTAATAGGTCTAACTACCTCTAATCCCTATCACAGTATCAATCCTGCTATAAGAAGTAGATGTCAACTATTTGAACTAAAAGATTTATCTAAAGAAGATATTATTCTAGCTATAAATAATGTCAAATCTTCTAACTATCTTCCTGATTTGCAAATAGATAATGATGCTATCGAATATATCGCTAATTTATCTAAAAATGATTTAAGATATGCTTATAATCTTCTTGAAGTAGCTTATTATTCTACAGAAGACTATCACATAACTACTGATAAGTTAATTAAGATAAGTAATAAGCCTAATATCTTTCATGATAAAAATCAAGATGGTTATTATGATTTACTTAGTGCTTTTCAAAAATCTATTCGTGGCAGTGATGTTCATGCCTCAATATATTATCTTGCTAGATTAATTGAAGGCGGTGAATTAGAAGCCATCACCAGAAGAATGGCTGTTATTGTCTATGAAGATATTGGTCTTGCCAATCCCTGTATGGGCCCTAAAGTCATGGCTGCTATTGATAGTGCTTTAATGTTAGGTCTACCTGAAGCAAGAATTCCCTTATCTGCTGCTGTAATCGAAATGGCTCTATCTCCAAAAAGTAATAGTGCTAAAGCTGCCATTGATACTGCCATTAGTCTTATTGATAATACCGGTAGCGGTAATGTTCCAAGCCATCTAAAGAACCCAAGCAAAGATTATAAATACCCCCATGATTATAAAAATAGTTACGTTAAACAACAATATCTTCCAGATAATATTAAAAATGCTAAAATATATAAACCAAGAGAAAATAAAAACGAACTTATATTAAAAGATATCATGGAACGTCTTGAAAAATAATAAAAATAACAGAATAAAGTCTAACCCTAACTCTGTTATTTTTTTCTATTTAAATAAACTCATCTGATCTGGATTTATCTTCCTAGTTCTCTTCTTACATTTTGAAAAACTATTATTTATAACAACATATTTTTTATCTATCCCATCATAGTATTCTTCAGAAGGATATACTGCTGGTGCTCCAAAAATAATCTTATCCATATCATCTTCTTCCACTAAAGTCTCATCACAAGTAGGAGAATCTTCTTGAAACATACTCATCTGGTATTCTTCATCCAACACCTCTTCTTGATATTTTCTAACTATTTTCTGTTCCTTACAACTATTCCTATTATCATCATAATTATTCATAAAAGCTAAAATATCATGAAAATTTCTATAATTTAAACATTCATAATTATTATCATACATAAGTTTTTTAATTATTCTAGTTACTTCATTATTACCAAATCTATCACGTCTTGTTAAGTATTCTCTTTCTTTTCCATGATATGATAAAACATCTTTAAAACGAATTAAGTTATTTATATAATTAATAGTTTCTGCTATTTCTGCTTCTGCTCTATGATGATGAGAAAAATGATTAAGTAAATCTCTTAAAAACTCATAATCTTCCTTTATTAATCTATATTCTATTTCTCTAATAAGTAATCTTGGATTTACTAAATATTCTATATCTCTTTGATACATTAAATCATACATAACTTTCTTAAATAAACCATTACTATTATATCTAATAGCTAACTTTTTATCAATTAAATTAACTGATAGTATTCCTCTACTAACTAAGAATTCTCTTAATTCAGAAGCATCATTAAAGTTCTTTGTAAATTCATCTATCTCTTTTAATGAGCAATATCCATCTTGCTTATATCGACTATTCTTATCACGAATAAACAATCCTATTTCCATAAATTTATTTATTGGCAAAATAATATAATTACCTCTACTTTTTTCTACTGTTAAAAAATATGCCATCATATCCCCCTTAGCTAATCATAACTCTTAAATAGCCATCATATCTCCTTCAGTTGACCATTATAATAGCATATTATTCATTCTATGTCAAACATTTATATCATCATTATATTAATATATTTCACTTAATTATTACTTCATTATCAAATATTATTATACTGCTTCATTACTTTTAATTCTATTAAGTCTATTTATTGATACTTTAACACTTTGAAATTCTGCATTAATTGTTCCTAATACTTCAAAGTTATTAATTATCTTAGCATAATAAGAATATATAAGAAGTACTGTACCAATTTCCATCTTACCTAAACTTACTAAATATATTGCATAAATAATTATTCCATATCTAGCAAGCTCTAAAAATCCTAATACTAAGTATATCATTCCATTAACAAACAAATTAAATTTAGCATTAGATTGTAAATACATAATAGTACTTT
>CAJMQX010000101.1 GCA_905215635.1 uncultured bacterium
AATATATTAGTTATTTTAATTATTATTTTAATAGTGTTATTTTCAATGGATATTAATGTTTTGAATTATTTATAGGGAGGATTTTATGTTTGAGGTAATTAATGATACAGAAGTAGAAGTAGTAGAATTAGATAAATTAAGAGAATATATTACTTATGTAGTAGGAGAATTAAAATTAGAGAAGTGTGAGTTTAATATTATTATTATAGATAATGAGAAGATTCATGAAATAAATAAAGAATATAGAGGTATAGATAGAGAGACAGATGTTATATCTTTTGCTTTAGAAGATAATATGGATATAGAATATACAGATTTTAGATTGCTTGGAGATATATATATATCAATAGATAGATGCTATCAACAGGCATTGGAGTATGGTCATTCTAGAGAAAGAGAGATGTGTTTTTTAGCAACTCATGGAATATTACATTTATTAGGATATGATCATATGACGCCAGAAGATGAGAAGGAAATGTTTGATTTACAGAATAAGTTATTAGATGGATATAATATAAAAAGATAAGAAAGGTGGATATTATGAAAGATGAATTAATTAAACTTCTTGATAAGGCTTATGCACCATATTCAAAATTTAGAGTAGCAGCAATATTAGAGATGAAAGATGGGAAGTTTATACCTGGAGTAAATGTAGAAAATGCTTCATATGGAGCTAGTATATGTGCTGAACGTAATGCTATTACAACAGCTATTACTATGGGATATAAAAAGGGAGATTTTAAAAATATATATTTAATGGTAAGTGGAGAGAAGATGTCTATGCCATGCTTTATGTGTCGTCAAGTTATTACAGAACTTATGGATAAAGATAGTAAAATAATACTAATGGATAAAGATGAAAATAGGAAAGAATATACAGTCGAAGAATGTTGTCCATATCCATTTGATGAAAATGATTTATAGGGAGTGATTATTATGAAGAGTGGATTTGTTGCTTTAGTAGGAAGACCTAATGTAGGAAAAAGTACCCTTCTTAATGCAATTATTGGTAAAAAGGTAGCTATTACATCAGATAAACCACAGACTACAAGAAATTTAATACAAGGAATAAGAACTGATGAAGATAGTCAAATGATTTTTGTAGATACTCCTGGGATACATAAACCTAAAAATAAATTAGGAAAAATATTAAATAAACAAGCTTATTATTCAATAGAATCAGTAGATGTAATACTATACTTGATAGATATAACAGAAGAGCTTGGTAAGGGAGATATGTTTGTTATTGATGTACTTAAAAAAGTATCAGTACCAGTAATACTTGTTATTAATAAGATAGATAAATTACCTAGACAAGAGATACTAAAGAAGATAGATGAATTTAAAGATTTATATAATTTTGATGAAATAGTACCAATATCAGCATATAAAAAAGATAATATAGATAGACTTATTAATGTTATAAAGAGTAAACTTACTGATAATATAAAATACTATGATGATGATATGTATACAGATAAACCAGTTAACTTTATTGTATCGGAACTAATTAGAGAAAAAATACTTGATCTTACATTTGAAGAAGTTCCACATAGTGTAGGAGTAGTAGTAGATACGATGGAGTATAATAAAAATGCAGTAAATATTCAAGCTACAATAATCGTTGATAGAGAGAACCTAAAAAGAATACTAGTAGGTAAAAATGGGACAATGATTAAAGAAATAGGAATACAAGCAAGAAAAGATATAGAAGAATTACTTGGTAAAAATGTATATCTAGAATTATTTGTAAAAGTTATTACTAAATGGCGTGATAGAGAAAAATTCTTGAATGAGACAATGTATAAAGAATTTGATTTTACAGAAAAATAAAAAAAGATGTTTAAAAAATAATAAATGATAACATTATATTAATAGGTGATAAAAATGACTAAAGAAGAATGTTTTCGTTTATTTAGAGAAACAGGAAAAATAGAATATTATTTAGAATATAAAAAATTAACTAGAAAAGAGAAGTAGGATGATTAAAAAGATAGAAGGAATAATTCTTTCTGAAGTAGACTATAAAGAAAGTAGTAAAATTATTAATGTTTTAACTAAAGAATATGGCATAATAGGATTTATTGCTAAAGGTACTAAGAAAGTTAATAGTCCTTTAACAGCAGTTACTAGTAAACTTACATATGGATATTTTCATGTTAAATATAAAGAAAATGGATTATCTACTTTAATGGAAGTAGATGTAATAAATAGATTTAAGAATATAAAAAAAGATATTAGTATGATGAGTTATTCTTTATATTTATTAGAACTTAGTGATAGAGTATATAAACATAGTGAGAATAATACTATATATGATGAACTTATAGCTAGTTTAAAGAAAATAGATGAGGGTTATGATTATCAAGTTATTACTAATATATTTGAACTTAAAATGTTAGATTACCTAGGAATTAGACCAGTAGTAGATGAGTGCGTTAATTGTGGAAGTAAACATGATATTGTAACAATTTCTAGTTATAAAGGTGGATATCTTTGTAAGAATTGTGCTAGAGGAGAAGTAATAGTTAATATTAAGACAATAAAATTATTAAGAATGTTTTATTATGTAGATATTAATAAGATAAGTAAATTAGAAGTATCTGATAGTATTAAGAAGGAGTTATCTAGATTTATATATGATTATTATGATAGATATTCAGGAATATATTTGAAAAGTAGAGATTTTTTACAAAGTTTAGAGAGAATATAAATGTTGGATGGTGATGATAATGATAAAGGAGAATACAACATCACTTTTAGGATATAAAGCTTTTAATAAAGATCTTACTAATTTATGGAAGAAAAAGTTTTTAATAGGAGAGAAATATCAGGTAAGTACAGAACATAAAGAATGTGGTTATCATTTCTGTCCTTTTTTAGAAGATGTTTTTGTTTTTTATAATGATAGTAGTAATATGATGGTATGTGAAGTTAAAGGTTCTGGAGATATTATTAAATATTATAATGATGTATATGATATTTTAGTATATGCTAGTAGTGAGATAGAATTATTAAAAGAGATAAGTAGGGAAGAGATACTTGATTATTATTTGAGTAAGAATGATTATTATGTTAGAAGAATAGTTAATTTCTTAATTAGAGGAAAGCTTTCTATGGAGGAAGTAGAACTATTTAAGAGAAGGTTTAGTGATAATGATCAGATTATGGATACGATAAGATATTATTATTATGGAGATAAAGATGTTTATCAAAGAAGATTAAGTAAATATAGATAATATATTTGCTTTTTTAGTTTGTTATTAAAAAAATCCTTGTGGTAGTAAGGATTAGAAATTAACTTTTTGATATAGAATAGGCAATATAAAAACCCCTGTTTTACAAGAGTTATTTTTTTTACTGGTGGCTCCAGCGGGAATCGAACCAGCGACACGAGGATTTTCAGTCCTCTGCTCTACCGACTGAGCTATGAAGCCAAAAATAAATGGCGGTTCCGACGGGATTTGAACCCGCGATCTTCTGCGTGACAGGCAGACGTGATAGACCACTACACCACGGAACCATGGTTGCGGGAGCTGGATTTGAACCAACGACCTCTGGGTTATGAGCCCAGCGAGCTACCGGACTGCTCCATCCCGCGATAAACAATATTTTAGATGGCGGAGGAAAAGGGATTCGAACCCCTGCGCCGCTTTCGCGACCTCCCGGTTTTCAAGACCGGTCCCTTCAACCAGACTTGGGTATTCCTCCATAAGATGGTGCCTAAGGTCGGACTTGAACCGACACGAGGTTTAAATCTCGCAGGATTTTAAGTCCTGTGCGTCTACCTATTCCGCCACTCAGGCA
>CAJMQX010000102.1 GCA_905215635.1 uncultured bacterium
ATAATTCTTCATCCCCTATATATACTCTAGATATCTCTTCAGCAATTTTCTCTTTTCTTCCTTTATAATCAAATATATTAGATACTCTATCTAATAAATTAATTACATAATTATATACCTTATCATAGTATACTGAAGAACTATTCTTCTTCTCATCTTTCTGTTTAAATTTTTCATTCTCTGTTTTAAACATATCTATAAGACTATCAAATTCATCATAAGATTCTATATATTCTCTATTTTTTACTTGATTAGCATATTTAATAATTTCTTTATCAAATTTACCCATAGCTATTTCTTTATCCCATGCATATTTAATATTTCCTAAAATATATTTTGCTTCATCTTCTGTTATTTCAAAATGTAAAGTATTTTTAACTAGTTTTTTTATATATTGTATATTTACATCTATATTCATATGCACACTTCCTAACTTTCATCTTCTATATGTAATTGTTCTCTTAATATTCTATCTAATTCTACTTGACTAATAGGTTTTGATAAGTAATCACAAAATCCTTCTTTTAGATACATTTCTTTAGATCCTTCTATGGCATTAGCTGTAAGTACTACTACTGGTGTATTAAATCCTTCTGCTCTTTTCTTAAGGTTATATAATGTATGTATTCCATCCATTTCTGGCATCATATGATCAAGGAATATTAAATCATATTTCTTCTTTTTTGTATAATTAATACAATCAAGTCCACTAGTAACACTAGTAATATTAAATTTATATTTTTGTAATAATTTTTCTGCTACTTTTAAATTTAATAAGTTATCATCCACTAATAGTATATTATATTTACTTCCATCAAAGTATTCTGAAACTGTCTTTTTAATAACTTTATTAGTGTCTTCTTCACTTATTTTATCTTTACTTATTATTTCTTGCTCTAATACTACTGTAAATGTTGTTCCTCTTTGATATTCACTCTCAAAGCTAATTTTACCACCCATCATATCTACTAATCTTTTAGTAATAGATAATCCAAGTCCACTTCCTTGAATATTCTTCTGTTCTTGATCTAGTCTTTCAAACTTCTGAAAGATCTTATCATAATCTGTCTTCTTTATTCCTATTCCCGTATCTTTAACTTTAAATGTAAGTGTTGCTTTACTACCAAAATTAATTGATTCTACACTAAAAGTAATATTTCCTTTTTGAGTATATTTTACTGCATTAGATAAAAGATTCATAAGTACTTGATATACTTTTACTTGATCTCCTCTTAATCTATTAGGAACATTCCCTATTATTTCTACATTAAATTTTATCGGTTTCTCTGCTAGAGATATTTCAGTAATATTTTTAAGTTCTGCTATTGTATCTGCTAAATTATAAGGTTCATTCTTAACTTCAGTCTTACCTTCTTCTATCTTAGTTATATCTAATATATTATTTACTATTTCTAATAAAGTATCTCCTGCTCTACTAATATTTTTAACATCATCATATATTTCTGATGGAACATTTCCACTTTGTAGTATTGATTCTGAAAGTCCAATAATAGCATTCATTGGGGTTCTAATTTCATGACTCATACTAGCTAAGAAATATGTCTTTGCTTGATTAGCTTCTTCTGCTCTTATTTTAAGAGCATTAAGTTCATCTATATATTTTAAATCAGGATTTTCCAAGGTAAAATATATAAATAATGTTACTAAAGCTATTCCACTTCCTAATACTTTTATATCTAAGAATTTCCATTGTAATAAGAATGTAATTGCAAACATAACTACTGCTATAAAGGTAGACCAGCTCTTATCATTAGATAACTTCTTACTACTAAATATAAGTACTAACATCATAGATAATGTCCCTATTGTAGCTATTATATATAATAAGTTTACTCCCATTCCATAATAATTAAATGGATTTATTTGATAATTAACTGGTAGTATTACCATTAAAGCTAATAATACTATTATTAATACTAAAAAGAATCTAGCTCTTAAACTTTGTTTTAAAAGTTCATTCATATTTCTATATTTAATAGTAGATTTATTTAAAAGTACATATGATATAAATAATATTATCCATCCTAATAAGCTAATAAAATATGTCTTAGTAATTATCATACATCCTATTTTAGACATATTACCATCATCTATTAACCATATACTTCCTATATCAAGTAAAAGAGTAATACCTGCCATTATTAATAATGATTTATATATTCTACTCTCTAAAAAGTTATATTTTCTTTTTAAAAAATATACTAATGATAATACTAATATATATATGAAACTAATAAGTTGTACAGCTATATCATTATACATTTTTTATCACCTACTTAAATATTCTAAATTATTCTCCTAGTTTAGTTATTGATTCAAATTCTCCTTTAACTTTTTTAAAGCTTTCTACTATTTTTGGACTAAACTTTCTACCAGATTCCATTATGATTAGTGATGATACTCTCTCATAATCAACTGGTGTAATTGTATTAATTAGATTGCTATATTCTATTGCTATGCTAGCTACTTGTACTGATAATGGAATACTATTACCACTAAGTCCTTCAGGATATCCATTTCCATCATATCTTTCATTATAATATTTACATATCTCATAAGCATATTTTCCATCTATTAAGTTATTATCTTTACTAAGTACATGTTTAATAATACTAGCTCCATTAATATGAGCCATCTTTATAAGACTTCTCTCTTCTTCTGTATATATTCCCTTTTTATATAGTATACTTCTAGGTAATGTATAATTCCCTATAGCAAAATAACCTGCTGAATTAGCTAATTTATCTATCATATTACTATTAATATTATATTCTGGATAATCTACTGATACTTGCATTGCTAATAATCTTGTATATTTCTTTATCATTTTCATACATTTATCATAATCCATCTCATAAGATACTATCAAAGCATTAACTATATCTCTAAGTTCTTTATGTTGTTCTAACATCATACTATTAATAGCATTACTAGATTTATATAAGTTTATTAAATTCTCTATTCTATGTCTTACTACTTGTACATTAAAAGGTTTCTCTAACATATCTGCTATTTGATAACTATAAGCTTTATTTCTAGTTTCTTTATCATAATTACCACTAATAATAATAACTGGCATCTTACCTAAATAATTATTATCATTAAGATAATCTAATACACTAAATCCATCTAATACTGGCATCAAAAGGTCTAAGAATATACAAGAAATATTATTCTTAGAATTATAATCTTTATCTATATCTTCTAAATAATCTATTGCTTCTTTTCCATTATTAGCAACTATTATATCATAGTCTTTATCAAATATTTTCTTAATTAAACTACAAGTCATCTTATCATCATCTATAATCATAATAGTATTCTTTCCATTATCATAAAAATTCATTGCATTATTAGATAAAGCTTCATTAAATTCTGGAAATTCTGTTGTAATACTAGCTAATATAGAATCTATATATTCTTTTTTTGAAGCTGAATTACTATCATTATTAATAATATTATGTATCTTAAGAAAAGCTAATCCTACAGAGTCAGTCATCTTCTTTAACTTAACTTCTATATTAGATTTACTACTTATCCTATTCTTAAGTTCTTTATTAGTAATATCTTTATTAGTAAGAACTACTATTACTTTCTTACCATCTTCTTCATATAACATAATATTACTACTAAAAGGAATATAATTACCCATCTCATCTTTCATCTTATATTCAAGATTTATTCTCTCATTAGTACTCTCTAATTTAGATATAGATAAAGAATCTATATAATTATCTATATCATCTTCTTCAATAAAATCTTTACAATTAGATAAATA
>CAJMQX010000103.1 GCA_905215635.1 uncultured bacterium
ATAAATGTTATTACTTTTTCTGCAGACTGGAGTTCTATAGCAGTAATGGCAATTATATCGATGTATTCAAATAGAGGTAATTTAAAAAAACAGATTATAAGTATGAGTTTTTGGATATTAATTTATGCAATTATTTCATATTTATTTGTAAGTAAAACTTATGGATTAATTACACTAGCAGTCATATTAGTATATCCATTATTAAGACTTTACAATGGAGAAAAAGGCAAACTAAAATGGATGAAATGGTTCTTCTATATATATTATCCATTACATTTAGTTATTATAGGAATATTAAGAATAACAATATATGGAAATATACCGTTACTATTTAGTTAAATAAATAAATTAAATTTTACCAAGTAGATCTATAACAAGATTTGCTTTTTTCATGATATAATAAAACTAATAAATGAATTAAATTTCAATTAGCCTTATTGCTAATATAAACTTTAGTAATATAATACCAGTAATGTCATATGGCTGTGGAATGGTAGTAGTTCTTACTCTAATAACTCTTAGTGCCTTATCCCCAATAGGAGTTATTTGGTTTACATATCTAATATGTACTCTTATAAATATGTATAAAGAATTTCATCATAAAGTATTACATAGTACTAGTATAATTCCTAAAAAAACTATTCCAAATCTTTCTAAAAATAAATTATTCCAAAAAATAACTAACATTATAGTTATATGTTTTATTACTTTCGTAATCTTATAATTAATTATCTGTATGACATCATCTTTTAGTATTGATTTCTGGCATAATTGGAATTGGTTTAAATAACTAGTATTAACATGGATAGATATATGTATTTAACTTTACATTATCTATCTTTTATTATCTAAAAATATTGCTAAAAAGATTATATTATGCTACGATTAAACTGATAAATAATTAACAAGAACTAAAATAAAAAAGAAAAGAAGTGTTAGTATGTTTAATAAAATTAAAGAAATATTCTTAAAAAATTATAAATGGCTTATTTGTTTTATCTGTTTATTTTGCTTTTTACTATTAGCCGAAGATGTTTTTACAAAAGAAATAATTCAAATAGATGATATAGTTTATAAATTTATAGCAAGTCATTTTATAAGTAATTCATTAACTCCAATTGTGAAAATAATTACTTTTTTTGGAAGTGCTACTTGGATAGTTATCTTTACAATTATTTTGTTTGTAATAATTAGAAATAAAAGACAGAATATCTTATTAGGAACTAATTTGTGCATAGTAACAATTATTAATCAAATATTAAAACATATATTTAAAAGATCTAGACCAACAGAATTTAGAATTATTGATGAATCAGGTTATAGCTTTCCATCAGGACATTCAATGGTTAGTATGGCATTTTATGGATATTTAATATATTTAGTATATAAAAATATAAAGAATAAATATTTAAAATGGATACTTATAATAGTTTTATCAATACTAATAATTTTGATAGGTATTAGTAGAATTTATCTAGGGGTACATTATACTAGTGATGTATTAGGAGGATACTTATTATCAGTATCTTACTTAGTGTTATTTATACATATAACTAATAGTATGGAAAAATAAAGAAAGAGAGTTAAAAATATGAATAAAAATTTAGTTGTATATTTTAGTGCCACAGGAGTAACAAAAGAAGCTGCTATTAAGTTAGCTAAAGAAGTAGAAGGAGATTTATTAGAAATAGTTCCTAGAGAATTATATACAGATGATGACTTGGATTGGACTAATAAAAATAGTAGGTCTAGTATTGAAATAAAGAAAAGTACATGTCGTCCAGAAATAGAAGATATTACTATTAATTTAGATAATTATCAGACTGTTTATTTAGGATATCCAATATGGTGGGATTTAGCTCCTAATGTAGTAAAGACATTTTTAGATAGAGTAGATTTGACTAATAAAGAAATAATTACATTTTGTACTTCAGGAGGTACAAGTTTAGATAATTCTACTAAAGATTTACAAGATACTTATCCAAATTTAAGAATATTTTTAGGTAAGAGAATGTAAGGATAGTGGGTTTATTATGAAAAGTTTAGTCATATAGCTATTGAAGTACCTGGAGAAAATACATCTAATTAATGGTGTGTGCTAGTATCTTACGAAGAATATAATAAATTAGATTAGATAAGATTATAGAAATATTGGCATGCTATTAACGATATATTATTTTAAAACTATAAGATACATATAAGAATAAATATATATGTATTTTTTTCTTATTTGATATTAATTAATATATTTCTATGATATAATACTAATAGATATATGTTTATTGGAGGTAAAGATGGACTTAAGTGAGTTAACTTGTGTATCAACTAATGTAGAACTTGATGTTTATTTAAAATTATATAAATATGTTAGAGATAATATGACTAATCCTTTATGGTTAGATACTTTTACTAAAGATGAAATAATAGATATATTAAATCATGATGGAAAAATATGGCTTTATTATGATAGAGATGAACTTGTATGTTCAATGTTTTATATACCTGCTAATGATAAATCTTTAAGAAAACATAATATCTTATCATCAGAAATAATTACTGGATCACTTGGACCAATTATGGTTAGTCCTGATTATCAAGGAAATAATCTTCAAAATCAGATGTTAAAAGTATTTGATGAATATTGTTTAAGTATTAATAAGAAGTATATCTTTACTAAAGTACATAAAGATAATATATATAGTATTAATAATCTTATTAAGAATAATTATAAAGTTACTCATGAATATGAAAATGAAAGAGGTATGAATTTAGCTTTAGTAAAAGAATTGTGAGGTATAAGAAATGAATTTAGAAGAAAGAAATGAAAATAATAAAAGCTTTTTTAAAGAAAAAGCAGATGTATATGATTAAGTACATAAAGTACTTATGAATACAAAGAAAGAAGCAATTTCAAAATTAGAAGATAAGCCTTTAAAAGTACTTGATTTAGGAGCTGGAACAGGATTAGAACTAATATATCTTTTTGATAGGTATCCAGATGTTAAAGTAACAGCAATAGATATAACAGAAGAGATGTTAAATAAAATTAAAGAAAGACCATTTGCAGATAAAGTAGAATTAGTTTGCGGAGACTTTTTTAAAGTATCATTTGGTAGTGAATATGATGCAGTAATATCTACTTCAGCCTTACATCATTTTACTAAAGAAGATAAATTAATTCTTTATAAAAAAATATATGAATGTCTAAGGGAAGGAAAGTATTTTATAAGTGCTGATAGATACGTTAATACATTATTAGAAGAAGATGAATTTATGAATTATTTTAAAGAGAATTTTCATAAAGAAGCACATTGTGATACACCATTATGTGTAGATACGGAAAAAGAAATATTAGAATTAGCTGGATTTAGAAATATAAGTTTTACTAATTCAGAATATTCTAAAGATTATAAAATATTAAAGTGTCAAAAATAATAAGAGGAGTGAGAAGATATGGATATTTTATTTTATATAGTACCAATATTTATAGGAGGAATGTTTATCTTTATATTAGCAATGTTTTTTAGTCCTAAATTAAGGGGTAAAATGATGAGTAAACAGATTAAAGCTACTAAACATATGTTAGATTATACTAAGGAAGATTTGCAGGATCTTATGACTACTACTGCTAGTATGGGAATAGATACAGAAAAAGCTATTCTTGATAAGAATGAGGATACTTTAAGAGATAATACTATTAGAAAAGCTAATATCAATAAAGAGGGTATTGAAATAACTACTAAAGCTATTAAAGATGGACTTAGTAGTGAAAGTAATAATAAGAATACTAAATAT
>CAJMQX010000104.1 GCA_905215635.1 uncultured bacterium
TATTATGGTGGACATACAATTGAAGATTTTAATGATGTATACTCTGATTATTACAATAAAATATAAACAAAAAAATATTGATGCAAGAAACATCAATATTTTTTTATTCATCATCTGAAGGTTTTTCTAGTTTAACTAGTACTTCTCTTGGCTTAGAACCATTTTGAGGTCCAATAATTCCTCTTTCTTCAAGTAAATCTATAATTCTAGCAGCCCTATTATATCCTAATCTAAACTTTCTTTGAATTAAAGAAGCACTTATTTTACCTGTACTAACAGCAAAGTCTACTACTTCATTATATATTGGATCATCATATTCTTCTGCTGAAGCATATCCATCATCATCAGGTACACTATTACTACCACTTCCCTCACTCTTATCTATAGTAAGTGTCTCATCATAAACAGCTTTCTGTTGACTAATTGTATAATCAACTAATTTCTGTAATTCTTCTTCTGATACATAAGCACCTTGAACTCTCATAGGAATACTTTCTCCCATTGGTAAAAATAACATATCACCTTTACCAAGAAGTTTTTCAGCACCACCCATATCCAAAATAGTTCTAGAATCTATTTGTGAAGATACTGCAAAACTAATCCTAGATGGAATATTTGCTTTAACAACACCAGTAATAATATCTGTTGAAGGTCTCTGTGTAGCTACAATCAAGTGAATACCTGCCGCTCTGGCCATTTGTGTAATACGCATTATTGAGTCTTCTACTTCCTTAGCAGCTACTAACATCAAGTCAGCCAACTCATCTATAATAACTACAATATATGGCAACTTTTGATACTCAGTATGTGTTTCACAAAACTTATTATAAGATGTAATATTTTTATTTTTAGTATGTTCTAAAAGTTCATATCTACGTTCCATTTCTCCAACAATATTTTTTAAAGCAATTGAAGCCTTTTTAGCGTCAGTAACAACTGGACTAAGTAAATGTGGTACTCCATTATACATAGAAAATTCAACTTTCTTAGGATCGACTAATACTAATTTAACTTGATCTGGTTTAGTTCTCATAAGTATTGAAGCAATTATACAGTTAATACAAACTGATTTACCACTACCAGTAGATCCAGCTACTAACAAGTGCGGTGTTGCATTAATTTCACACCATTTAACTTTACCCATAATATCTTTACCAAGACCTACTGCAAGCAAAGTCTTCTCATTAACTTCTGGCATATTACTAAGTACCTCTTTAAAAGATACACTAGCATTAACTTTATTAGGAAGTTCAATACCAATAGTATTCTTACCAGGTATTGGTGCTTGTATTCTCACATCTTTAGCAGCCATTGCTAAAGCTATCTCTCTCTGAATACCCAACAATTTATTAACTTTAGTACCTGCCTTTAAATCAAGTTCATATTGTGTAACCGTAGGACCAATATTTACTTGTACGATCTTTCCAGATATTTCAAATACTTTAAGTATTTCTTCTAGTTTTTGAATACTATTTTTAGCATTAATTTCATTCTCTTTACTATTTATATTTTTAATTGTCTTTAACATATTAATTGAAGGCAACTTATATGATGTATTTTTAACAACCTCTTGCCCTTCCCTATTAACATTCGCATTAATTAATGCATTATCACTATTCTTATCATCATTCTTTTTAATAGGAATATCTTCATCAACAACTTCTTCTTTTTCTTCTTTTTTATTAGTAAGTTCATCTATTGAAGATATAACTATTCTCTTATCAGGAATTTCTTCTGACTTCTCCTCCTCTTGTTCCATATTTATACTATTATTTCTAGTTTTATCTCTCCTTGGTATAATTTTAGCAAAGAATGAAGATATTGTTTCAAATAATGATTTATTAAGTATTAAAATTATTCCTAGTATAACTAATGTTATTATTACAATAATTACTCCATCAGCAAATGCCCAATTAAATACATAAGATAAAATAGCACCAGCCATTCCACCTCCACAATTTTTAATTACATCTATTGATTTAAATGATAACATTACTGTTTTAAATGTTTCTGTTATAACATTTACTCCCTCAACCTTGCTAGTATACTCCATATGAAGTAATGTAAGTAAAGCTATAATAATTAAATATATACCAAAAGAAGTTCTAGATATCATCTTTGGAGTATTTCTTTTAACAATTAAATATACACCCAATATCAAAAATATTAATAATAGAGGAAAATATGCCACACCTACTAAAAAAACGGCAAAACTTCTAATAAAATTACCTGCTCTTCCATATCCAAGCATTCCTATAATTGAAAATAATATTAAAATAACTCCAATTATTTCATTTCCATATTCAAACTTTTCTTTTTCTTTTTTTTGTTTCTTCTTAGCCATCTTTACATCCTCTCTTTATGATAAAATTATAACACCCTTCTAACACTTTGTAAAGAATTCCCAAGTATTTAAAAAGACTTATAACACTCTTATTTATCTCATATTAACATGATATCATAATTAATCATATTTGTCAATATAAACTAATACATTTGTTTGTATGCAAACATACACCTTCTCTGCAAAATAATAAAAGACTATCGACAAAAACTGTCAATAGTCGTAAACATTATCTATTTATAAAATATTCTTGATACCATATCAAGAAAGAATATATTGCCCATATCTTCCTACTATTATCATGTTTTCCCTTACAGTGATCATCTAGTAATTTAATAATTCTATCTGTCTTAAAGAATTCACCACCATCTTCAAATGTCTTACGTATATTATTATAAATATCTTCTTCCTTAATCCATTCTCTAATAGGAACAGGAAATCCTAATTTCTTCTTATCAGCCCATTTTTCAGGTAACTCTTCTTTACATACTTCTCTAAAAGCATACTTCGTTTGATTACCTACTATCTTGTATTTAGAAGGTATATTAATTACTTCATTAACTAAAGGTCTATCTAAAAATGGTACTCTTACCTCTAAAGAATTAGCCATACTCATTTTATCTGCTTTAAGTAATATATCTCCAATTAACCAAAAATTAAAATCTATATATTGCATCTTAGCAACATCATCATAATTTTTAATCTTATCATAATAAGGTTTAGTTAATTCTCTAAAATCATGTTTATCAGTATAACTAAGTATCTTATTAGCATCCCCAGGTTCAAATATAAAAGCATTGCCAACATACCTATCTTCTAACTTCTTACTTCTTCTAACTAAGAAATTAAATCCTGTATGATTTCTTAAAGGATATGCTAATACTCCAATACCTCTTCTAATTGGATAAGGTATTTTATTATACCAACTAACTGAATAAGGTTCATGATATATATTATATCCTCCAAATATTTCATCTGCTCCTTCTCCTGATAAAGCTACTTTTACATGTTTACTAGCTGTATTAGCTACAAAGTATAATGCTACTGCTGAAGGATCTGCCAATGGTTCATCCATATAATATTGTATCTTAGGAAAGTTCTTAAAATACTCTTCTCTACTTATTTTCTTACTTATATTCTTGACTTTAATTTTTTCACTAAGTTCTTTAGCATAGTCTATTTCACTATATTTTTTATTATCATAACCTACAGTAAAAGTTTTATCTACATCACTAAGTGTAGCCACTATTGAAGAATCTACTCCTGAAGATAAGAAACTACCAACTTCAACATCACTAACTTTATGATATTTAATTGATTCATTTAATTCTTTACGAATAATATCTTTCCATTCTTCTAGCCTCTTACTATCATCACTTTCTATTTTAATTTCATAATATTTTGTAATATCTAACTTACCAT
>CAJMQX010000105.1 GCA_905215635.1 uncultured bacterium
TGTCAAATTATATTGCTCCAAACATTGCTTATAAACCTTATAAGTCCTAGCAAAAGTTCTATTTTGTAAATAGCAAATTATGGAAAATAATGTAAAAGAGAGTATTTTACTTAAAAAAATATTAAAAATATGCTACAATTTAATTAGAAAGGATTTGATAAAGATGAAATACAATATTCGTGGTGATAAATTAGTAGTCACTGAAGCAATTAACAACTATGTTGAATCTAAATTAGATAGACTTAACAAGTATTTTAAAGAAGATGATATACTTGCTAATGTTCTACTTAGAGTAAGGGGGAATGATCAAATAATTGAAGTAACCATTCCAACTGACAAGTTCATTCTAAGAAGTGAGGAAGAAGCTAATGATCTATATGCTGCTATTGACCTAGTAACTGATAAATTAGAAAGACAAATAAGAAAAAATAAAACTAGATTAAATAAGCAAAATGTTGATAACAAGTATAAAGATTTTAACTTTGATTACACTCTAACTCCTGAAGAAGAAGACCTTGAGGAAGAAATAATCGTTAAAAGAAAAAGCATTGAAATGAAACCTATGGATGAAGAAGAAGCTATTCTAGAAATGAATCTTTTAGGACATGAATTCTTTGTTTATAAAGATATGCACACTGATAAAGTATGTGTATTATATAAAAGAAAAGATGGAAATTACGGTTTAATTGAAACTGCCTAATCTCCTAATATAATTGCTATTAAAGGATTGCTTCTATAAAGAAACAATCCTTTTAAAATTCCCTATATATGCCATAATATACATATAAAATAAGAAATAATTAAAGAGATAATTACTTGCCATATTCTTCCTAAGAAGAAATAACTATATTTAATATCTGTTCCCGTAATTTGACTCATTACTTGCATATGTACAGATAACCCACCAAAAGAAAGAAAAGCACTAGCAATCATTATTTTATATCTCATCATTAAATTAAGCTTACTAAGTGCTTCAATACCGATAGTTATTTCAAATAATCCCTTTACCATCATTGAGTTATATCCCCCTAAATTAAGGAAATTATTTAAAATAGAAGCTAACATTAAGAAAACCACTACAATACCACAAATTAGCAATATCGTATCAATAGCCCTCTTAATAGCATTAATAAATACATTACCAAAATCCCTCTTCTGATAATAAACACAATTACCCTTATCAACATGTCTAAATCTATTTCTCAAAAAGAACCCTAAAATAAAATTACTAAGATAATGCACTACTAAGATAATTATACCTATCTTTTTATCATTAAAGAAAAAAATACCCACAGTCATTAAAATAAATATTGGATTAGAAAAATGAGAAAACATCAAAATATGATTAGCTTCATCCACATCAATAGAATTCATATCATACATCATTCTGGTATTCCTCGCATTAGAAGGAAATCCTGATATCATACTAAGAATAAATATCGCTAACATATTATCCGTAATTTTCCAAACATCTTTACACATTTTCTTAATAAATTTAGGAATATACTCCGTAATATTATAATTTATTAAAATATCTGATATAATAAAAAAAGGAAATAGAGCAGGAATAAGCTTATTAACCCACATCTTAAGAGCATAAATGATTGATAAATAAATTAAATCTTTCTTGATTAATAACTCTATTAAGATAAATATACAAATAAATATAATAAATTTATCAAATAATTTCTTTTTCATACTAAATCATATGAATAAAATGATAAATAAATTATATAAAATAATAGGTGATATAATGAAAAAATTTCTAAAAGAAAACTTAAAGTTTATAATCTTTATAATTTTACTTATAATTACTGTTAATATAGAGCTGCCTTATTATATTGAAGCACCTGGAGGTACTATTAACTTAACTAAAAGAATAGATGAAAATTATAAAAAAGATAATGGTAGTTTAAATATGTTATATGTTACTGAATATAAAGGTAATGTTGTAACTGTACTTCTAAGTAAAATAATTAAAAGTTGGGATTTATTTGAAATAAAAAATCAACAAATATCGAATGAAGATGCTCATGATATTTATATTAGAAACAAAGTCATGTTAGATAATTCCATTCAAAATGCTACCTTTGTAGCTTATAATTATGCCGGTAAGAATATTACTATTAAAAAAACAGAAAATAAAGTAATAGCTACTACTAAAGATAATGGCATTAAAATAGGAGATAATATCCTCTCTATTGATAGTATCCCTGTAGAGAATATAAATACTATTAAAGAACGTCTAAACACTCTAAATAAAGGGGATAAAGTAACTTTAAAAATAGAAAGAAATGGTACTGAGAAAAATCTTGAAATTACCCTAGATGAAGATAAGGTAATAGGTGTTATGATTGTAACTAATTATGTCTATGACTTAGAAGAACCTCTTGACATAAACTTTAAAAGTGGTGAAGGAGGCTCATCTGGAGGACTAGTATTAAGCCTAGGTATCTATAGCAAAATAACTGGTAAAGACCTCCTAAAAGGACGTAACATTGCCGGTACTGGTACTATTGATATTGATGGTAACGTCGGAGAAATAGATGGCATCAAATACAAAATAGCTGGTGCTGTAAAAAATAAAATGGACCTAGTCTTAGTATCTCCATATAACTATGAAGAAGCATTACAGGTAGTAAAAGATAATAACTATAAAATTGATATTGTATGTGTAAAAACATTTAAAGAAGCTATTGAGTACTTATCTAAATAGCTTCTTTTCATATTATCAAATCTCATACATATAATGTACCATGAAAAAGAAAAATAATGAAAATAATTTAATTAAGTATCTAAGAAATTTCCTATATCGTACCATGACCGTTACTATAATCTTCTTAGTATTAGCTATCCTCTCAAAAAGCAGTAAAACTTATAAAGATATAATTACTTCTAATATTTATGAGAAAAATATTTCCTTTACTGAAATAAAAAAACTATATAATAAGTATCTAGGAGGTATTACTCCATTAGACAAAGCTATTGATAAAGATTTAACAGTCTTCTCGGAAAAATTAGAATATACTAGTAGTTCTATCTATCATGATGGTATTAAATTAGAAGTATCACCTAATTATTTAGTTCCTATTCAAGAAGAGGGTATGGTTATCTATATAGGAGAAAAAGAAAACTATGGCAATGTTGTTATTATTGAAGGAATAAATGGTATTAATATTTGGTATGGTAATATGGAAACAACCTCTTATAAACTCTACGACTATGTTGAAAAATCTACTTATCTAGGTACAGTTAAAGATAATACTTTATATCTAGCATATCAAAAAGACGGTAAATTCCTAGATTATCAAGAGTATTTAAAATGAAAATAGAATTCCATTATACTTATCTATTAGTAGCCTTAAGTTTTATCTTAACAGGCTATTTTTCTAATCTATTAGTATTTACTAGTATCATTCTTATTCATGAACTAGGTCATTATTTAACTGCCAGATTATTACATCTTCCTAGTGAGAAAATAATTATCTATCCTTATGGTGGTATAACTAAATTAAATATTCCTATAAATACCAAAATAAATAAAGAATTACTAGTAGCCATCTCTGGCCTCATTTTCCAGTCCATATATTACCTAATAATTATTTATATGTACAAACAAAATCTAATAAGAGAGTATATCTATCAAGAATTTAATACCTATCATTATAGTATCTTCTTCTTTAATATATTACCCATATATCCATTAGATGGTTCTAAAATTATCACTCTAATATTATCTAAATTTCTACCATATAAAC
>CAJMQX010000106.1 GCA_905215635.1 uncultured bacterium
ATCCTCCATTATTATTTGTTGTTATCAACATCTTTAATATAGATTACACTTTCTGTAAATCTAGAATTATAGGCTGCTGTAAGTACTACTGTATTCTCTGGATCATTAGGATCTTTTACTTCAAATGACAAGGTAATTAAATAATACTTTCCTTCTTCATTTTTAATACCATCAGTCCTATTTATAATATACATTCCATATCCAGATTCATCATTAAATTCAAATTTATGTTCTTCTCCAACAACGTCACTACCACTAGTTATAAGTCCTGGATTAAACTCATCATCTAAACTAACTGAATAATTAACTTTAACTACATTATCAAAGTTAGTACCACTTCTGAATAATACTATATAACTATTATCATTTATTGAATATGATATATCTTTATCTTTACCAAAAGTAATTCCATATATATCAGTTGTATATATTGTATGACTTTTCTTTATTTCATAAGTTCTATCTTCTTTAGGTATTTCTTCTGAATAGTTATTAATATATGCATCATTATATACTACTACTGAATACTTAGTATTACTATCTAAGTTAGTAATTCTAATCTTCTTATTAAGTACTGTAGCATCAAATTCATGTTCTTGATAATTATCTATTGTTATATAATTACCATCATCATCTACTTCTTGAAGTGTTCCTACTACATTACCAGCAGTATCCATTAATTTAATAAAGTATTTTCCCTTAATTAATGTTCTATCTGGATCATTAACATTAATCTTAAAATCTATATAATATGTATCATCTTGATTACCAGCTTTTCTTTCTACTACAAAACTAGGTTCTCTTAAAGCTGTTAATTTAAATTTTATATCTCTTGCTGATATCATATTAATATATTGTTCTGTTTCATTAAAGTCTGTTCCATTCTTTTCATATAATAAAGTTATTCCATATATATAAATATAATATTCTTTATTATACTCTAAATCATATTTTGATATATCTTCTTTAGAAATAATTGCACTCTTAACCTCTTCTTGAGGAACTACTTTCTTAAATATATATCCTTCATCTTTAGTACAAGTATTATCTTCACATATCATATACATTAAATCAAAGTTATAAGGATAATCTTGATATGCTGTTAAGTTAATCTTCGTATTAAGTAATCTATCTCCATAAACTTCTTCTGATACTTCATAAGAAATTTCTCTATTTGTATATAAACTAGTTCCACTTCTTGTACCAAACTGATAAGTCTTACTTTGATAACTATCTCTAATATCTTCATCAAATAATTGTGTAAATTCATACTTACCATTTTTATACATATAAGCATATACATTATAATAATAGTATTCTCCATCAGGAAGTGGTTCTAATCCATCAATTACTGCTTGTAATGTAGCATTAGGATTATTATTAGATAAAGCTACCTTTAATCTAGGTCTAACTACATCACTACTCTTATTTACTGCTGAAGTTCTATTATTCCATACATCAACATATAAGTAATATTCTGGATTTTTATCCGTTCCTTCATTTTTAATATCTTCTAAGTCTACTCCTGATAAAGTAAGTGACTGAACAGATCCATTAACAAGTCCTGTCTTTGTACTAGTCTTTACTTTAGGAGTTATACTACTAAATGAAAATGTATTACTATCACATACCATTATATCTCTAGCAATCATTTTAGGATTAAGTACTCCATAACTACTAGTATATCCTATTGGAGACAATGTTATATTATTGATATTACCCTTATGATTAGTATTATAAGCACTCTTATAATAGATTGATGTTCTCATACTATTATTAAGTGTATATGTATAATATCCCATTGGAATATTTAATTCCTCACTCCACAAAGCCAACTTACCACTAGTATTAAATATTAAATATTTACCAATCTCTTCTTTAGTACTATTATTTTGAAATATCATATATTCATATTTTTCTGGAACCACTTCAAATCCAGTTAATCCATTATCATAGTAAGCTTCTATTGAAACTGAAATATTATTTGTACTATTTTTATCAGATTTCATACCTGCATTCTTTAAATCTACATAATCTACATAGAAGCATCTATTATCTTCATCTTCTTCACTACATGTATTAAGACTCCATACTTCTTTATCTAAAGTATTACCTTTACTATCTGTAAAATGTATCTTATAACTAATTGTTCTTTTTAATAATTCATCATTAGTAAGTATCTTAAATATTACTTTATTATCTGTAAGTGGATTATTAATAATCTCATATTTAAAATTATATACAAGATTATTCTTACTATCTTTATCTAACGCTTTATAATAACCATCAAATAATCTTTCTCCACTATCTTTATCATTAAGATAATTAACCACATCTTCATCTATATTTCCTGTATTAGTAATATTTTTCTTATAATATAAGCTATATACATCATTTTTCTTAAGTCCTGGTATAGTAACACTACCAGTATAAGTATTAACTTCTGTATTAGTAATCTTTAATTTTAATTCTTCTACATCATTAATTTTATAATATAGTCCATAGTCACTATCACTATTCTCTCTATATAAAGCTTTATCTGGATCTACTATTTCATAATTATAAGTAATACTACTACTATCACTCTTAGCAATATACATCTTTACATTAGGTGTCTCTTTAATACTATTCTTAACTTTTTCATAAACACCATAATCACTAGGAGCTTCAGTACTCATATTTGATGGATAACGAATACTACCATTATCAGTATCTACATCTATTTCGTATCCTATATAATAACTATTACCACGACGCATTATATTATCAGCGCTTCCGTATTCAATACCATAATCCATAAATATTTCTGTAACATAATTACCTATTTGTAAATCTGCTATAGAATCAGTAATCTTATCTACTAACTCTAAACTACCATTCTTATTCTTAATATAGAATTTAACTCTTTGCTTATTGCTATCATATACATAAACATTAATATTCTTAGGTATTAATCCATTAGCAACTAATCCTCTTCTATCATATACAGCATTAACTGAATATCCTACTACTGTTCCATTATCTTTTAAATTACTAAATACTTTACCACTCTCACTATGTTTAATTTCTTTAGTAATAATAATTGGATCTTCTACATTCTCAAGAAGTAATGACTCTAATATTTGATAAGACATAACATTATTCTCAATCTTTACTTCGTTAACTTCATCTACATCATAATAAGCTCTAATCATAATTGTATAATATGGATTAAGTTTACCTGTAGAACTAAGTTCTTTTAATTTATCTATATCAAGTCCAAATGTCCCATCCGTTGTAATTTGATAATAATTATTATAAAACATTTCTGCTAAGCTAGCAGCTTCACTATTATAAAATACTTTTGGAGCTACTAAAGGGTCTTGCATCTTTATATCTTCTACATGATTTCCTTCATATAAACTAATAACTACTTTCTTTATTGCTTTAGCACTTTCTTCTGGAGTAAGTGTCCCTGTATTATTACTAGAAGCTTCTAATTTAACTCTTTGATTAACTACGTGATTAGCACTACTTGTAAGTTTATCTTCTTCAGGGTATATTGCTACAAAGCTAGATAATGTTTTTGTTTTAATTGTTCTCTGTGAAGTATCTGAATGCATTATTTCATCACGTTTACCAGTATCACTTCTAATAGCACTAACTTCAATACTATATAAACTTCCTTCTTCTAAGCCATCTACATATAAATCATATTTTATTTCATTTTCTAAAACATCAAAATTAACAATCTTACTAAATAC
>CAJMQX010000107.1 GCA_905215635.1 uncultured bacterium
TTTTCTTTATTTTACAGCTCCATTTACCACACCGTTCAGGATATGCTTCTGACAATGCAAATAATTTATTTAATGCTCCAGTAAGTTGATTGTTAGCTTCAACTTTCTCATTAATTGAAGTAGCACTAACAGCTTTATTTCTTGCTTCAATAACTGCTGTTAAAGTACCTTCCTCATGTTTTGCATAACCTTTAACTGTTTCAACTAAATTAGGTATTAAATCAGCTCTTCTTTTTAATTGAATATCAACTTGACTGAATTGATTAGCTACTTTGTTTTTTGCATTAACTAATCTGTTATAAACACCAATAACATAAAAAGCTAAAAGAACTAATATACCTGCAATTACAATAATCACAATTGTACTTGTATCCATTATATCATTCCTCCTAAAATAATTATATATCATTATCCCTAAATTTACTAGTATTTTTTTTCATTTTACGTAAATAATATTACTGGAGGATTTTATGGAAAATATTGATATTAGAAAATATATTATTGACAATTTAAAAAATGATAATGAAGAAAAATTAAAAGATTCTATTGAAACTACTATTAAATTTCAAGATGAAGATGCTCTAATCGGTCTAGGAGTTCTATTTGAATTATTATGGAATAATATGACTGAAGAAGAGAAAAAAGATAATCTTACTAAACTTAAAACTAGTATTACCCACTTAGCTAATAATTAAAATTAGCTTTTTTTTTATTTTATACACATATATATTAGTATGAAAAAAACATATCTATTAATTATTATCTTATTAATAATTATCATCTATCTAATAATAAAGAATAATAAAACTACCTATATTGTTAATAACACTAATTCTCACTTAACTAAAATTAATAATATTGATGAATCTCATAAAACTAAAATTCAAATATATTTCCCTATAACAAAATATCCTAAACTGAATAGAAATATCAAATCATTCATAGACACATCTCTTAACACCTTCAAATCTAATATTAAAGATGCTCCTAAATTAGAAGTTACTTATTATACTTTCTATATTCTATATGATGAATATTATTATAAAGACTATATCTCTATCTCATTCTACCAAGAAGAATTTACCGGAGGAGCCCATCCAAATCATACTATTAAAACTATTAATTATAATACTCTTACTAACAAAATTATTACTATTGATGATATTATAAAGATTAACCCTTCTCTATTAAACTCCCTTTCATCTATATCAAGAAATAAACTTAAAAATAGTGAAAAATTTAAATCTCATCTAGATCTTTCCCTCTTAAATGAAGGTACTCTTCCTAATAAAGAAAACTTTAAAAACTTTACTCTCACTAAAGAAGGTCTTAAAATATATTTTGATTATTATCAAATAGCCCCTTATTATTATGGCAATGCTGATTTAACTATTCCTTATAATGAAATAAACTTATCCTTATAACAAAATAACCATCCCCCTAAAGGAAGATGGTTATTATTTATTTACTAATAAGTATACTTCTTGATGATATATTAGTAGTATTTGTACTAATATCTCCAAAGAAGAATAATCCATTATTAATGCCACCACGTACTAAGTAATCTGTTCCATAAGACATACCATGTCCTTGATACCAAGTATCTCCATTTTCTAACTTAACTTCTTTAGTAGCACTACCTATTCCATATTCAGAAATAGCATATTCTGAAGCTGCTCCAGCCATATCATATACTCCATATACATTTCTAGTAGTAGTATCTTGTTTATTACCACCAGCTAAATAAGTATCATTAATAGAAATACTAGAGCATCCATCACCACTACATACTCCATATTTAGAATGTGATAAATATAAAGTAGCTCCCCATTCTAAATTATTAACTATAGTACTTTCTACTTTACTACCAAGTTTATAATTATCTTTAAGTTCACTCATAATTTTCTTATAATTATCTATTGTATCACTACGATAACTTTCAATTCCTGGAATAAATAAATATTTATCATCTCTCTTACTAACTTCATATTTACTTATCCAAAAACCATTCTTATTATTAGCAAAAGCCGGATGTGTTATATACATATCATTCTTATATTCCGTAGTTTCTAAAGTCTGTTTATCAAATTTAATATCTATTCCTTCATCATATGCCTTATAACTATCACTAACTGTATCTTCTGCATTCCATAATTTATAACTAAATCTAGGTATCCATACATAATATGCTAATATATCATCATTTGAAATAGACATTCCTACTTTATTATATTTATTATTACTAACTACTACAGCATTAGCCCATTTCTGACTACCATAATCATACCACATATTATTCTTATCACTATTATTTTTATCAGCTACTACAAATTCTCCATTCTTATAAGTAACTGGTATCATATTATTATAAAGTTCTGGACTATTAGCACAAGTTGTATCATAATTAGGTATTCTCTCTGCCTTTTTCTTAGTTCCTCCATATAAAGCAATAAATACTTTCATATTCATCTTACTATTAACAATATTGCTTTGATCTATTCTCTCACAAGTAAGAATATCATCACAACTTTCACTTATCCAAAATATCAAAACATACTTATCTGCCACTTGATTATATTTAGGTAAATTCTCTTGTATATTAGTAAGTTTCATATTCTTACCCAATACATCTCCATCAAACTCAGGTGATAAACTACCATTAGAGATAAGTTTTCCATTTTTATATAAATTCCACTTAGTATATTTATTAAGTAAACTGCAATCAACATCCATCTCACTAAGCATAACATCATATATTAAATTATCTTCTTTATTAGTAGATACTCCCTTTAAAGAAAACTCTAATCTAATAACATTATCTTTAGTATCTATATTAACTAAATCATCATCCATTGGTTCTATATCTTTAGCTGTAATCTCTTTATCTCCTACATAATCTACATTATATTCTCCTGTAGTAAGAAGTGTTTGTGTTCTATCATTAAGTAATTTAGAAGTAGCAAATGTTATTCCTCCTACTCCAAGTACTATTACTAATATTTCAAATACTATTACCAAGACATTCTTATTCTTAAAAGATTTATCCATAAATATTCTCCTTTACTAAGAATATTATATTATAAATTATTATATAAAACAAGAAAAAAGAAAGAATATTTTCTTCTTTACAGATATTAAAATTTTATTCTTTCTTCTATATATTTATCTATATCTTCTAATTTAATAGTATCTTGTTTCATCGTATCTCTATCTCTTATTGTAACCAATCCTTCATTTATAGTAGTATCATCTATTGTAATACAATAAGGTGTACCAATAGCATCTTGTCTACGATATCTTTTACCTATAGATCCTGCTTCATCATAACTAGTCATAAATTTCTTAGAAAGACTCTTATATACCTCCATTGCTTTCTCACTATGATATTTTTTTACTAATGGTAATACTGTACATTTATAAGGAGCTAAGTATGGATGTAATTTCATAACTTCTCTTACTTCTCCATTTTCTAATTCTTCTTTTTTATATCCATTACAAAGTACTGTTAAGAATAATCTTTCTACTCCTAATGATGGTTCTATTACATAAGGAATATATTTCTCATTAGTCTCAGGATCTAAGTATAGTTGACTAACTCCACTAAATTCTTGATGTTGTTTCAAGTCATAATCTGTTCTACTAGCAATTCCCCATAATTCTCCCCAT
>CAJMQX010000108.1 GCA_905215635.1 uncultured bacterium
ATTTTTAGGGATATCAATAATGATATCACTTTCGGAAATATCAATGTTTAATTTATCAAGGCTCTCTTTTATTATTTTTATTATTTCTTTTTTTATACTCATTTATTATCACTCTCTTCTATATAATATGTAAATTCTTGATTACTATCAGTTACTAGATATGTTACTTTATAAGAATTATCTAGAATATTTATTTCTTTAGTTAAAATATTAATATATAGACTAATATTTTCATTAGGAAGGTAATACTCAGTATCTACTTCTTTGTCTTTAATGAATTTTATTTGATGAGAATATTCAGAATTTGTTCTAGTTAGAGTTAATGAATCTGGAGCAATATTCAAAATATTCTTTGTATCATTATGTACATATGTTATTTGATTTTCTTTTTTAATACCATAAGTATCAATAATTTCTTTAGTTTTATTAGTCATGTTTTCTAAATATCCTTTAACTTTAATTTTCAGAAATAACACCTCCAATAAGAATTCACTAGACATTATATCATAAGTTATGTAAAAATAAAACTCATAATTTTACTTTTTTTAGAAATAATATAGATAGATATGAAATTCTTAGTAAAAATAAGGTGATTTGATGAAACTTTTAAAAAAAATAGGGAAGTTTTTGTTAGTTTTAGGAATATTATTTATACTTTGTAATGTTGGTATGTATATATATTGTTTAATTACTCCAAAAATTCAAATATCAAGAAATCAGTCATATTATATGTATGATAATAAAGGAGAACAGATTTTTAATAATTATAGTTGGGTAGATTTAGATGATATTAGTCCTTATTTAATAGATGCTACTTTATCTACAGAAGACAGACATTTCTACTATCATATTGGATTTGACTATCTAAGAATAGGAAAAGCAATTATTAAAAATATATCTTCAAGGAGTCTTGCAGAAGGAGCTTCTACTATTACACAACAATATGCTAGAAACTTATACTTAAATTATGATAAAACGTGGAAAAGAAAAATAGATGAAGCAATATTAGCTTTTGAGTTAGAAACTCATTATTCAAAAGATGAAATATTGGAAGGGTATTTAAATACTATTAATTATGGAGGAGTATTTGGCATTGAAAATGCTTCTTTATATTATTTTAATAAATCGGCTAAAGATTTGACCTTAGCAGAAGCAGCAATGTTAGCAGGTATTCCACAATCTCCTTCTAATTATTCTCCTTTATATAATTTAGAATTGGCTAAAAAAAGACAAAATACAGTTTTGACTTTAATGGTTAATAATGAAAAAATTAGTGAACAAGAAAAGGTAGATGCTTATAATACTGAACTTAGTTATGTAGGAAATAAGGGTTCTAATATTACATCTGGATTACTTTATTATAAGGATGCTGTTTTAAATGAATTAAAGGATATTCCTAGTATTCCGGATTCTTTATTAACCACTGGAGGAATTAAAATATATACAGCTTTAGATAGTGAGGCTCAAAAAGAATTAGAGAAATCTATTGATGAAAAGGAAATGAAAGATTTACAGGTTGCAGCAATATTAATGAAACCGGATAATGGGGATGTGTTAGCTTTAGTTGGTGGTACAGACTATAATAGTAGTCAATACAATAGGGCAATAAATGCTAAAAGACAGGTAGGATCTACGATGAAACCTTTCTTATATTATGCAGCTTTAGAGAGTGGTTTTACTTCAGCTTCTTCTTTTATTAGTGAAAAAACAACTTTTTCTTTTGCAAGTAGTAAGACTTATACTCCTAAGAATTATAATGATAAATATGCTAATGGACCATTATCGATGGGAGCTGCCATTGCTTATTCAGATAATATTTATGCTGTTAAAACACATCTTTTTTTAGGAGAAAAAAAATTAGTATCTATATCAAATAGACTAGGAATTAATTATGATTTAGAAGCAGTTCCTTCGCTTGCTTTAGGTACTGAAGAAATTAGTATGATGGATATGGTTAGTGCTTATTCTTCATTTGCTAATATGGGATATAAAGTTAAAGGACATTTAATTAATAAAATTGAAGATAGTAATGGCAATGTTTTATATGAATATAAGGATGAAAAAGTTAATATTCTTAATGAGAGTTTGGTGTATATTCTTAATGAGATGCTAACATATACTTATGATAAAGACTTTATTGATTATAATTATCCTACGGTAATAAGTTTACAGCCTAGAATGACTAAAAAATATGCTATTAAATCTGGTACTACTAATACAGATATGTGGATTATTGGATATAATAAGGATGCTGTTTTAGGTGTATGGACAGGTTATGATGATAATCGTAGTTTTGAGAGTAATGTAGCAGGATATCATAAAGACATTTGGATAGAAACGATGGAAGCTTATTTAAAGAATAAGAAAAACTCTTGGTATGATGCTCCTAATAATATTGTAGGTGTTATGGTAAATCCTATTACAGGAGAGTTAATAAATAGGGAAAATAAAAAGGGAAAAATCTTTTATTTCTTAAAGGGTACTGAACCTTATGCAGATTATAGTTATGATTTAGATTCTGTTTTTAAGCAAGATGAAGAAGAAAATTTAGATAACGATAATAGTAATAACAATGATGAGAATAATCTTACAAATGACGATGATAATGAGAGTAATGGGGATACTAATAATTTTAATGAGAATAATAAAAATGAAAATAGTGGAAATAATATAAGGGATGGAGATTAAAAAAAATCATTAAATTGATATAATTATCAATCGAATGATTTTTATTTTGATTTAATTATAGTTCAATAATAATACAATGTCCTGTTTCATTACTATATAATTTATAAGGTATATTATTTTGATTTAATAGATTTGTAGTTTTTGTTAAATTATCTTCTGGAGTAGGTACTGAGGTATTATTCATCATAGGACTCATTACTGGTACTTCATATGTTTCTTGTGCTGGCTCTGGTACTGGAGCAATTGGAGTTTCTACTACAGGAGACGCTGGTTGTGGTGTAGGCATAGGAGTTGGCTCTTCGGCTGTTATTTCTTCAAGAGATGGAATGCTATTATTTACCGGCATTGGTTCTAATGAAGGTGATGTTTTAGCAGTATCTGGTACAGCAGTTGGTATTGCTGTCTCTTCTATTGGTTGTGCTGGTACTTCATTTACTTCTGGAGTAGGGACAGATACCGGCATTTCAGTAGCTTGTGGTAATGTTGGAGCAACTGGCTCGGCTCGGGTACTTGTTGTTTCATTCATTGGGGTTACTGAAGTATTTATACCAGGTGTAGTATTGTTTTGTAAATTCATGTTAAATAATGGTTGAATTGGTTCAACTATAGGAGCTGGCTCTACTACTGATTGTGCTGGTACTTCATTTACTTCTGGAGTAGGGGTAGATGCTGGCATTTCAGTAGTTTGTGGTAATGTTGGAGCAACTGGCTCTGGCATTTGATTAACAAATGGATTAGCTACTGGAGTAGTAGTTGGTTCAGTTGGAACTGTAGGCATAACCATTTCTTCTGCTTGAGGTACAGGGTTTGTATTAATAGTTTGCATATTTAAATTATTTAATGACATATTTGTTGGTTGATTCATTTGAGTATTAAAATTTGGAAAAAAGTTTCCATTATTCATATTATCACTTTCCTTTTCTTCTTTTCTTATGGAATTAGTTATATCACTTATGGATATTTTT
>CAJMQX010000109.1 GCA_905215635.1 uncultured bacterium
CTCATAAATGTGCTTGTTATCAGCATGGTGTAATTAATAAAGATGGTATTAAGAAACAAGGAAGAGTACAAGCTGATGATATATATATAGATGGTTCTAAGATTAGAGATGTATCTAATGTTGTTATTAAAGATAGAAGATTAATGTCTAATAATGGAATATTAGCTATCATTATTAATATAGATACTAAAAATAAAGTATTATTAAATACTCCACTTATTACTACTAGAGGATATATATTAGTAAATGAGTCTGTAGAATTAATTAAAGAGATAGAAGCTTATTGTAAGAAGATTGTTGGTAATAAACTTAAAGAAAAGACAGTTAACTTTACAGATATTAAAAATGATTTGATTAATGAACTTATGCCATTTTTATCTGATAAGACAGGACGTGTTCCTATTATATTACCTATAATTATGGATATTAAGAAATAATTAAAGACCTATAAAAAGTTACTTTATAGGTCTTTTGTTTATAATTTGTATTATTTCTTTTTTCTTCTTTGTCAACTACACTTTTTCTTAATCCACTTGCATAGTTATTTTCTAAGAATTCAGTACACACTGTTTTTACTTCACATTTTTTAATAAAAAGCTTAATAAAAAACATAAATAAGATATAATAGATGGAGTTGAATTTAAGTAAGATTTAAGTAAGATGTGTTGTATATTTTATGATGAAATATGATATAAATAACAAAATGAGGTGATAAATACTCCACCATTTGAAATATCAAGTGAAATGTTATTACCCTATTTTTTAACATATGCAATAAATATGTTAAATTTTTTTGAGTTTTTTAACATATAATGCGTGTTATTACTTTCGATAATTACTTCTTTATTATTATTTTAGATTATACCTATTACTTTAAAAGAGCCAATATTATTGACTCTTTGGTTTTATTATAAGAATAAATTAGTCTACATTATTACTACTAAGGATAGTAGCAGGAGTTTTTCTAATAGTATTAAATACTGGTATTAGACCAATAATTATATTGAATAGATACATTAGGATAACACATAATAACATGATATAGATGTTCATAGCATAGTTTTTACCTATATAACTAATACCACTTAGAATATGCATACAATAACTCATGAATAAGACTCCTGGTAAGGATGCTAATGAAGTTATAGCAATAGATTCTGATGTAAACATCTTATAGATATCTGTTTTCTTAACACCAATAGCACGATAAATACCTACTTCTTTAATACGAGATAAGAAAGAAGATCTTACCATTAAAATTATTTCTATTAAAGATATACCTAACATAATAGAAGCTACGATTAAACTAGAATTTACACTATCTTTAATACTTCTTTTATAATCATTTTTATCTGATTCATATACATCTATTACTTTTACTCCTAGTTCTTTAAACTTATTAATAGTATTTTGTTTATCTTGAGGATAGATAATAATACCTTTACTTTTTTCTATTAATTCATATTTCTTAGTAGAAGAATTTACAAAGTAAGAATTAATGTCATCTGCTGATTTATAATATCCTACTACAACTAATTTATGATTATTAATATTAAATAAATCTATTTCTTTATTTAATTTATAAGTATCTTGTAATTCTTCATTAATGATAACTTCATAATCGCCATTAGGTTCTCTTCCTTTAGTTATAGTTATTTTATCTTTATAACTAGAGTAATCATAGAGAGTATTACTTGATTCTGAGATGGCTATATCAGTAGTATAACGGCCAAACATACCATCATTATAATTATTACTTTGTATACTATTGATGATGATATTTAATAATTCATCTTTATTAGCATAGATAGAAGGACTACCTAAGTCTACAATACCTACTATTAGATATTCTTTATTAGTAGTTACTTTAACATTTAGCATTCTTTCTAAATCATAGTATCCTAACATTTCAATACCTTCTATATTTTTATAGACCATCTTATCAATAACTATTTCTTGATTATTTTCAGGCATTCTTCCTAGAATTAGATTATCACTAGTAATCATATCAAGACTTGATAATGAACCAGTCATAACTATATTACTATCTTTTGTTTGATAGTATTCTTTATTACTTACTTTCATTCCTACTTGACTATCTCCTGGGAGAAGATAATTTATACCTTCAAGGTTTTCATAATTTAGATAGTCATCTACTTTTATTTTATTACGTTCTATTTTTAGATAGTTTTTATTAGTTCTAATAAATTCTGAATCACTTATAGTAAGTAAGCCAAAAATATTACTAACAGAATATGTTACAAATATAGCTGATAAGAAGAATCCTATTAAGAGAAGTTTCTTTACAAGACTATAACCAAATACTTTTTTAAAGCCATGTTTAATGATTGTTTTCATATTGAAAATAGAACTATATTTTAATTTAAGATTTTTATTAATAATTTTTTCAAAGTCAAAAGAATATTTTTCATAAATACTTTTATCTAGTTGTTTATAATGGTCATTTACTATTTCAATAGAAGAACTACTATCAACTACTTCTATTCTTTCATTATCATTATTCTTTATATAGATATTTCCATTTTTTAGTATTATAGTTAGATTTAGTTTATCTGGTTCGTCAGTATAATAATCAATATTTATATTATTATCATGATTATTATAGTGATTATGAAAGTCTTTTAGATAGATAGTATTATCTATTTTGTAGTCAATTTTACCATCTTGTTTATTTTTATAATCTTTTAAAATAGTACCATCAGTTATTTCTAATATTCTGGTGGCATAAAACTTAGCTAAGTCTACTTCGTGAGTTACTAATATTACTAGTTTATCTTGAGAGATAGATTTTATAATATTCATAACATCAATAGTATTTTTGCTATCTAGATTACCGGTTGGTTCATCTGCTAGGATGATATCAGGATTTTTTACTAGAGCTCTGGCAATGCCTACTCTTTGTCTTTCTCCTCCTGATAGCATACCACAAGGACGATGACGATAACGATACATTCCTACTCTTTCTAGAATATATTTAACACGAGTATCTATTTCTGATTTATCTTTGATACCTATCATCTTTAAAACCATGGCTACGCTATCATAAACGCTCATATCATCTAATAGTTTATAGTCTTGAAAGATATAGCCAATATTTAAAGCTCTTATTTTATCAACTTTATGACTTAATTTACTAGTTATTTTCTTATCATTAATATAGATTTTACCAATATTAACTTTATCAAGACCTCCAATGGCATTTAGAAGAGTTGTTTTTCCACAACCTGATGGTCCTAGTAGAGCAATAAGTCCTTTATCAGGAAGAGATAAATTAGTATTATTAATTACATGAATTTGATTTTTTCTACCTTTATTGTAGTATTTATTTAGATTTTCAATTCTAATCATTATACTTCCTCCCTGTAACTTTTCATAGCACTCTTTTTAAATATTTTTGAAGAAAATCTTGTTGATATTAGATATGATAAGATAATAAGTATGATATACATTAGAAGATAATCATTTAATTTTAAGTATCCTATGATATCTTTAATAGATTTTATATAAATAATATTCTTACTTACTAAGAAGATAAGTAATAGATAGAAGATATATGCTATGGTAGAATTTAGTAGTAATTCTATATCAGTTATGCTTTTTACTTGATGATAATTACCTCCTAGTATTCTT
>CAJMQX010000110.1 GCA_905215635.1 uncultured bacterium
TCAACTAGGGTTTAAATAAAATCTTTTTACTGTCTACTTTTTGTTGACAAGTTCATGTATATACAACATTAATCTTTTTTCTTACAAATATCTTTAAGTAAACACCCATCACAAAGTGGTTTCATACTTTTACATTGATATCTTCCAAATAAAACCATTTGTAAGTGTCTTTTACTCCAATTTTCTTTTGCATAAATCTTACATAATTTTTCTTCTACTTTAAAAACAGAATCACTTTTCTTTGCAAGACCTAACCTCTTACTAACTCTATCTACATGAGTATCTACCGCAATACTAGCATCATGAAACCATTCACTAAGTACTACATTAGTAACTTTTCTACCTACTCCTGGCATAGTTTCTAATTTTTCTCTATCATGTGGTACTTTTCCATCATATTGATAATATAAAATATTAGCAATTTCTAATAAATAACTAGCTTTACGCTGATAAGTACCTAAAGGACGAATAATAGAAGTAATATCTTCTAACTTAGCATCTTTTAATTTGGCTAATGTAGGGTATTTATCAAAAAGAATTTTAGTTACTTCATTTACCCTTTTATCGGTAGTTTGGGCACTTAACATAACAGCTATCAATAATTCATAATCTGTACGATAATTAAGTTCACATTTAGGATTTGGGTATAAACTATCTAAATAATCTTCAATTTTCTTCGTCTTCTCCATCTTCGAACCAGTCATAATCAAACAACTCCAACTTTTCTTTTTTCTCTTGCTTTTCTTTAAACTTCAAACGATTATTTGCCACATCTTGAGGTGTTTTAATTCCTTTTTTACCCCACTCATAAATAATCTTATCAATATATCTTAAATTACATACACCACTATAAACAGCTTCTCTTAACGCTTCAATAATTAAATCTTCCCTAACACCATCTTCTAACCAAGCACTAATAATCTCATATTCCATAGAAGTTAAAGGTCTAGCAAATTCTTTTTCTATTACTTCAAATACATTACTATTCTTTTCTTCCTCTATTTTCTCTTGATTAATATCTGCAATTAATAAATTCGTTAGTTTTTCATAAAATAAATCTAAAACAACATACTCTTCCATAACATTCTTATCATTCTTAATAACTTCAATGCTAATATAATGCTTTTCTGTTAATTTATCAATCATAGATAAAACTTCTTCTAAACTAAAATTTAAATCATCAGAAAATCGATTAGGGTCAAATGTAAATTTAGAACCTAAATTTGTTAAATAAATTAAAAAGATAAATTCAGATAACTCCAGTTCAAACTTATCTTTTAATTGAAATAAAGACAATGGTACTACAAAATTTCCTTTTTTTAATAACTCTACTAATTTGCTACTTTTCATAGTCCCTCCCAATTAACGATTATATTATACCAAAAATTCAAAAAAAGTACACTAATTATCGTGTACTACTATAATAATCAAGAATATAATTAGTTAGCTTTTCTCTATCATTTTCTAACTTCCCACTAACTACCTTTTCTTCAATATCTTTAAGAATTACTTTTAAATAATTACCTGGCTTACGATTTAATAATTTCATAATATCATTTCCATTTAAAACAATATCACTACGACATTTAATTGGTAAATTATTATAACGATAAGTAACTACTCGTCTATCAAGTCCTTTAATATCACCTGCTACACTACATACATATAATCCATAATGATATAAAGTAATATCATCAATCTGATCAAGTTGTAGAAGCTTTCTAATATTAGTCATTAATTCTTTTTCATTCTTAGTAAAAGGATAAATATCATCAACTTCTAGTATAGCCCAAATACCCATTAAATCATCAAAGCAAGTAATATGAATCAAATTATTTAACTCAAGTTCTTTATCAAGACCAAGTTCAATTAATAACTTAACACCATAACGAACATTAATACTAGAAAATATTTTATTTAATTCTTCCCTTTTACGATCATAAGATAGATTTCTAACATAATGTTTCGTTTCTCTAATAGCATTTTTTACTTCATCACTAAGTCTAAAATTCAAGTTAGTAGCAAAACGAACAGCTCTTAAAATACGAAGTGCATCTTCAGAAAACTTATAAATACTATCTCCTACTGTATGAATTTCTTTCTTATCTAAATCACTTTTACCATTTAATAAATCAATAATTTTTCCATCTTTATCCATACAAATTGTATTAATTAAAAAATCTCTTCTTTTTAAATCATCTAATAAGTTATCAATATATTCAAATTCTATTGGTTTACGATTATTTAAATAACGTATTTCCTTACGAAAAGTAGTAATTTCAAAACGAATGTTTTTAATAATAACCGTAACAGAACCATAAGCTTCATTTGGTAAACAAGAATTAGGAAAAATATTACGAATATCACTAGGTCTAGCACTAGTACAGATATCAATATCATTAGAAGGAATATTTAATAATTGATCGCGTACAAAACCACCAACTATATAAGCAGTATATCCATGTTCTTCTATCGTTTTAATTAGTTTTAGTGCAGTATTTAACATATTATCTAATCACCTAATAATATTGTACCAAATTTCTTATAAAAAGTCTTAAATTCTATCTAAAAAGCCAAAACAAAAACACTACTTTACTCTAATAAACACAAAACGACATCAAAAGGTAACTATCTTAATTTGTATACTATCTTTACCCAATCACCAAATCATAATGCCAGTTCGTAATACCTCCCATATCATAAACATTTTCATATCCTAATTTAATTAATAAATTAGCAGCTGTATTACTCCTATTTCCACTACGACAGTAAACAATAATAGTGCTAGTATGTGAAAAATTATTTAAAGAAATACTATTTATATCACCAAGCGGAATATTATAAGAATTAGGAAGATGCCCACTTTTATATTCATAATCTTCTCTAACATCAATAATATAAGTATCTTTATTTTTAATCATTTGGTATACCTTTTCACCATCAATAAAAGCTATCTCATGAGTAACATTATTATGACTACTACACCCTGTTATCAATAAAAACACTAATAGAAAAATAAATTTATATTTTTTCATAGACACCTCCAAAAATAAAAGAATGAAAAAATCATTCTTTTATCAAAATCTAATTTATAATTAGTTAATAGCTTCTTTTAAAGCTGTTGCTGCTTTAAATTTAGCAGATTTGCAAGCTGCAATTTTAACTGTAGCTCCAGTTTGAGGATTACGTCCTTCACGAGCTGCTCTTTCACCAACTGAGAAAGTTCCAAATCCAGGAATTGCTACTCTCTCTCCCTTAACCATTGCAGTCTTAACTGTATCAAATAAAGCTTCGATGGCACGAGTTGCATCTGCTTTAGTTAAACCAGCTTTTTCTGCTACTGCTTCTACTAATTCTGCTTTTTTCATGTAAATAAACCTCCATATTTTTTTATTTTAAGCACAATCTATGCTTACATTTAAAGAATAGCATGAAATACCAATAAAATCAATAAATTTACAGAAATTTTACGAAAAACTGCAGTTCGGACTAGATAACACAAAAAACATAATTTAAAAATACATATGCTTAATTATAACTATAACCTTCTGATTTTTCCACCATCTATTTCGAAAACAACATCTGCCAAAGAATTAATATCTTCTCTAATATGAGAAGCAATAATAATAATTTTATCCTTTT
>CAJMQX010000111.1 GCA_905215635.1 uncultured bacterium
TGAGGTTACTCCCTTAGAAAAAAATCAAGTTAGTGCCAGAGCGTTAGCAGCTAAAGATTTGCAGAAAAAGCTTGGTGCTAGATTTGGTACTAGATAGAGTTTTCCTGTTTTCATTCTTGTTTTTACTTATAATTTAGAAGCATTAGCTTCTTTTTTCTTTTAAACTTTCTACTTCTATAGTATAATAATAGTGTTAGAAAGAAGGAAAGATATGAAAATAATGTCTATTAATGCTGGAAGCAGTTCTTTAAAGTTTAGTTTATTCGAAATGAATACAAAAGAATGTATTGCTTCTGGTTATTTTGAAAGAGTTGGCTTGGATGGAAGCTTTTACACTATTAAATATAATGGAGAAAAGATTCGTGAAGAAGTAGCTATGCCTAATCATACGGTTGCGGTAGAAGTTTTATTAGAGCGTTTGATTTCTATTGGTATTATCTCTAGTTTAGATGAAATTGATGGTATTGGTCATCGTTTAGTACATGGTGGAGATAAATATAAAACTAGTGTTATGATTACTGATGAAGTGGTAGAAGATTTAAGAAAATATTCTGATTTAGCACCTTTACATAACCCTGCTAATATTTTAGGAATAGAAGCTGTTAGAAAAGCACTTCCTAATGTTCCTATGGTTGGAGTATTTGATACTGCTTTCCATCAAACTATGGAAAAGAAAGAATATATTTATCCAGTTCCTTATGAATGGTATACTAATTATGGTGTTCGTAAATATGGTTTCCATGGAACTAGTCACTGTTATATTAGTAAACAAATTCCTAGAATTCTAGGTCGTGATACTTATAAAGCTATCATTTGTCATTTAGGAAGTGGTGGAAGCATTTCAGCAGTAAAGGATGGAAAATGTGTTGATACTACTATGGGATTTACACCTCTTGCTGGTATTATGATGGGTACTCGTAGTGGTGATATTGATTCATCTATTATTCCTTATATTATGAATAAATGTGATATGACAGTAGATGAAGTGATGAATAATTTAAATAAAAAATCAGGTTTCTTAGGTATCAGTGGTGTAGGTAGTGATTTTAGAGATATCTATGCTGGAGTAGTAGCTGGAAATGAAAGATGCAAATTAGCATTTGATAAATATGTTAAAACAGTCGTAAATTATATTGCCCAATACTATGTTGAACTTGGTGGCTGTGATATTTTATGCTTTACTGCTGGACTTGGCGAAAATGCTAGTGAAGCAAGACTTGCCATTATGGAAAAACTTGCTTGTTTAGGAGTAAAAGTGGATTTAGAAAAGAATCAAATTCGTGGGGAAGAAGTTAAACTTACTACTGATGATTCTAGTATTATCTGTTATAGTATTCCAACAAATGAAGAATTAATGATAGCTCTTGATACATTATCTCTAATTGGAGAATAGAATAGGAAAAAAATTATGTTTCGAAAAATTTATAAAGCTATAAAAAAGTATGATAATATCGTAATTGCTAGACATATTGGAGTAGATCCCGATGCTATGGCTAGTCAAATTGGCTTAAGAGATGCCATTTTAGAGACTTTTCCAAAAAAGAATGTTTATGCTGTTGGTAGTGGTGGTGGAAAATTTTCTTACTTAGGAAAGTTAGACCATTATGAAGGTGATTTTAAAAATACACTTTTAATTATTGTAGATACTCCTGATAAAAAAAGAGTAGATTGTAGTAATATAGATGATTTTTCTTATAAAATAAAAATAGATCATCACCCTTATGTAGAAGAATTTTGTGATTTGGAGTATATTGATGATAAAAGTTCTTCTGCTTGCCAAATTATTATGGAAATGATTTATAAAACGAAGTTAAAAGCAAATAAAGAAATTATGCAAAAATTATATCAGGGATTAGTATCTGATACCAATCGTTTTATGTTTAATAATACTACTTTTAATACATTTTCTATTGTTAGTAGAGTAGTAAAAGATTATGATTTAAGTGTTTTTGAATTACATTCTGATTTATATATGCGTCCTTTAAATGAAGTAAGACTTCAAGGGTATATGGCACAGAATATGAAAGTTACTGAACATGGCGTTGGTTATATTAAAATTACAGAAGATGTTTTAGATACTTTTCATGCTGATGTTGCTAGTGGTGGTAATATGATTAATAACTTTAATTATATTGAAGAAGTTTTAGTTTGGTTAGCAATTACAGAAGATGTTAAAAATGATATTATTAAAATTAATATTCGTAGTCGTGGTCCTATCATTAATACGATTGCTGAAAGATATAATGGTGGTGGACATAAGATGGCAAGTGGTGCTAAGGTTAGTACGATGGATGAAGCTGAGTGCTTGATTCAAGATTTGGATTATGCTTGTCAGGAATATTTAAAGTCTTTAGATTAGAGGTGAAAAAATGAAAATTACAGATGTTAGTTTAACGGTACAAGCTGTAAGGCGTAGTCAATATCCAGAAACTGATCTTCCAGAATTTATGTTAGTAGGAAGAAGTAATGTTGGTAAAAGTAGTTTTATTAATACCTTAGTTGGTAGAAAAAATATTGCTTATACTTCAGGAAAACCTGGGAAAACACAAACTTTAAACTTTTATCTTGCGAATAATAGCTTTTATTTAGTTGATGTGCCTGGTTATGGTTATGCTGCTGTTAATAAAAAAATCCAAGAAAAGTTTGGAAAAATGATAGAAGAATACTTAGAGAAGCGAGATGAATTAATTCGTGTATTTATGCTAGTTGATTTTCGTCATAAACCTACTGAAGATGATAAGCTTATGTATAATTTTTTAAAGTATTATAATATTCCTGTTACGATCGTAGCTACTAAAGTTGATAAAGTTGGTTCTAGTAAATTAGAAAAAAATAAAAAATTAATTTTAGATACTTTGGATTTAGTAGTAGGAGATGATTTGATTTTATTTTCTAGTATTACGAAATTAGGAAAAGAAGAAGTATTAAAGAAAATAGAAAACTTAGTTGTTGAAACTATATAAAATTTTTAGATTTAGATATTGATTTTATTATCGGTATCTTTTTTTATTCTTAGTTTATTATCAAAATATTATTTTCCAATTCTTGTCGATTTTTGATAGTTTTGGAAATTTTTTTCCAAAACTTGACTTTTTTGATAAATTCATATATATTTATTTCAGAGGTGATATTGTGATACAAAGACCTGAATATCTTGAAGAATTAAAAAAATGGAAAGATAAAGATTTAATTAAAGTAGTAACTGGTATTAGAAGATGTGGAAAATCTACTTTATTTGAGTTGTTTATTGCATATTTAAAGGAAATCGGAGTAAATGATGATCAAATAATACATATTAATTTAGAAGATGCTGACTATGATTTTCAAGATTATAAACAATTATATAAATATATAAATAACAGAATTACTTTAAAACAGAAGTATTATGTATTTTTAGATGAGGTTCAAAATGTTTCAGAATTTCAAAAGGCTGTAGATAGTTTATATATTAAAAAAAATGTTGATGTATATGTAACTGGTTCAAATGCTTATCTTTTATCTGGTGAATTAGCAACATTGTTGTCTGGTAGATATATAGAAATAAAAATGCTACCACTATCTTTTAAAGAATATGTAATGGCATTTAATAATCATGATTATCAACA
>CAJMQX010000112.1 GCA_905215635.1 uncultured bacterium
TAGCTATAAATTTTTAATTTATAATATTAAAAGGATGAGAAAAGTTATTGTTTCAGATTTGACTGGTCCGGAAATAACATTAAAAGGTGATAAGAAATTAAGCGTTACAATTGATACAAAATATGAAGAGCCTGGATACGAAGCAATAGATAAGTTAGATGGAGATTTAACTAAAGATGTAAAAGTCACTAGTAATATAGATATATCTAAACTTGGCGATTATGAAGTTATATATGAAGTTAAAGATAGGGCAGGAAATGCAAGTAAAGAAATTAGGAAAGTAAAAGTTGAAAAATTAAAACCTACACAAATGTCTATAAAAGATTATACTCTTGATGGTTGGTATGATAAAGTTAAATTAAAAGAGACTAAAAATTATGGAAATGACTATTTCAATAAAATAACAATGGTTGGAGATTCAAATACAATGTATATGTATCTTAATGGATATTTGAATGGATTAAAAGCTTGGGCTATACCTTGTCTTCATGCGGAATCTATGCATTCTACAGAAATAAACTTGTATGGATTAGGAATTAAAATGAAACTATTAGATGCTGTTGAAAAGTATAAACCAGATATGATGATTTTAAACTTTGGAACATTTAGTACAGCATGGATTAGTGAAGAGACTTTTGTTGAAAAAGCTAACTCTATGATAGAACAAATAAAAGAAAAAAGCCCTAATACGAAAATTATATTAATATCTATTTATCCAATTAGAAAAGGAAAAAATATAAATGAATTTCAACAAGATATTATTAATAAATGTAATTTCTTAATATTGGAAATGGCAGATAAATATGGATTAAAGTACTTAGATGTTCAAGAAGTATTAAAGGGTGATGATGGGTATGGAAAAGATGAATACTTTGAAGATGATAAATTTCATCTAACACCTTTAGGACATAGTACTGTAAAAGAATATATTAAAACACATGCATTGGAGGAGTGAGAAAAATGAAAAAGATTGTTGTTGTATTAAGTATATTTATTTTATTATTTGTTACTGGATGTGGAAACACAGTATCAGAACTTAATGTTAGTAATACCGAAAGTATTATTGAGACTGATTTAAAAAATATGCAAGAAGTAGATGAAGAAACACTAAAAGATGTTTATGGATTAAACTTAGATATTATGGAAGTACATGTTATAAAGCAAAATACAGAAGGTGATTTGTATGCGATCATAAAAACTAATGAAAAGACAAAAGTAAAAAATGATATGGTAAAATATTTTGAAAAAATACAAAAGTTTAATGCAAATTATTCACCAGAAAGATTAGAAATACTTAATAATAGAGTAGAAAAAGAAATTGGTGATTATTTAATATATATAGTAGCTGAAAATGCTGATGAAATATATAATAATATAGTTAAAAGTTTGTAGTAAGACTAAGCAATATTATAATAAATTTAGAATAGTGTTGGTGAAAAAGCCGCACTATTTTTTGATATATAAAAAAGTACATAAATTTGATATAGTGTAATTTAAAAAACGTTATAAGAAATCAAATTTATGTACAAAAATAGTTTAGATTATATTGAAATTTAATATATTAATCATTTAGATATTTGCTTTTGACATATTCATAGTTTTTAATGAAATTATTTCTGGCATTTATTCCAGCATCTGTAAAGGTACTATATACATCAAAAGCGTGAACATCAGAATGATAGACATCACATTTAGCATCAATGCCTGCTTCTTTTGCTTTATTAGTGAAATCAATAGTTTCTTTATAGAAGGGTTCTCCGTCACCTACAAAGGTGTAGAATGGGGGAATATTTTTGAAGTCTTTTAATTTAGCGGGAGAAGCATAGGGAGAAATATTTTTAGTATTATATAGAGGACCTAGATATTTTTTCCAAGCATGATGATTTTTTCTAGTGTTCCAGATGTGGCCATGATTATCTTTAGAACTTTCAGTATCATCACAATCAATCATAGGATATAATGGAAAGACATATTTGATAGGGACTTCATGCTTATCTCTAGCATAAATGGCTGTAGCTAGAGCAAGACCACCGCCAGCACTTTCTCCTCCTAACATGATTTTATTTGGATCTATTCCTAATGACTTGGCATTATTTTTGATGTAGAGGAGAATACTATAACAATCTTCTAGGGCAGCAGGATATGGACTAGTTATAGATAAACGATATCTTGGAGAGATAACTACTAGTTCATTTTCTTTTATTAAATCATGCACTCTTGTAGCATAGACCATTTCAGGCATTCCCATGGAGTATCCACCGCCATGAATCCACATAATACATGGAACTTTTTTAGTAGTTTCTTTTTTAGAACTTAGAATAATTATTTTAATTTTACGATTTTTAACTTTAATAAATTTTATTTTAGTATTAATTTTCATTATATCACCTAGTTAATTGTATCATAAGAGATATGTCTTTTGTCAAGTAGAAGAAAAGTTATGACAAAAATACAAATAAATGTATGAAATAATGTTGACAAAAGAAATGAATATGATAAAGTTAAATTAAGTAAAAAAGAGAAAGTGTTTTTTGGGTGAGATGATGAAGAAAATATTAATAGTAGAAGATGATGATACAATTGGAATGGGACTTAAATATTATTTAGAAGGAGAAGACTTTGAAGTAATATTAGCAGGAACAGGAGAAAGAGCTATTTTAGAACTTAATAATAATGATGATATTAAATTAATTCTTTTAGATATTAACTTACCAGATATTTCAGGATTTGATTTGTTTAAGAAGATAAAAGAAATGAGAAAAGTATCAATTATATTTTTAACTGCTAATGATTTAGAAGTATCAATTGTAAGAGGTCTTGATATGGGAGCAGATGATTATATTACTAAACCATTTAAAGCAAGAGAATTAACTTCACGTATTAATGCTGTTTTAAGAAGAAATAATACAGATAATTATGATAATGCAAATATTATTAAAATAGGAAATGTTTCTATTGATATTAATCAGGCGAAAGTTACAAAGAATGATAAACAAATATTTTTAACAGCTTTAGAATATAAAATATTATTGCTTTTAGTGTTAAATCCTAATATTGTTTTTACAAGAGAGAAGATTTTAGCGGATATTTGGGATGTAGCAGAAGAATATGTTAATGATAATACTTTAACAGTATATATAAAAAGAATTAGAGAAAAAATAGAAGATGATCCAATTAATCCTAAAATAATTATGACTATTAGGGGAATAGGTTATAAAATAGGAGATATAAATAAATAGAAGGTAGATATGATGTTAAAAAATAAAGAAATAAGAAAACTTATTTGTTTAGAACTAATAATATTAATTATTGGTATTTTACTGGTTTCTATTAATAATAGAAGACTTATTAATAGTTATAAAGAAGAAATTATTGATAATAATGCTTATATTATGAATACATTAATAGAAAAATATCCAGAAGATGAAGACTTGATAGTAGATGCATTAATCAATCATGATATAGGGATAGAGCAATCAAGAGAAATATTAGAAAAATATGGACTTGATGATATTGATAGTGTTGATTATCTTAGTCATAATATAGAAATTAAAAATAACTATATAAAAAAAAGTATTATAAATATG
>CAJMQX010000113.1 GCA_905215635.1 uncultured bacterium
TTATTTCTTGTATAACTTCTGGTATTTTAGAAGTATCTAATTCATCATATTGCATATACTCAAGGAGTTTATTATAAGCACTAATCATCCCCGTAATTAAACGTTCTGCATATTGTTGCTTATCTTGACATATCTCACTATATTCGTTAACTACTCCTCTAACTGTATCCCAAGCTTCTCCAGTTAAAGAACTAGTAGTTTCAGAAGCAAAATCCATAAGTTCTTTTTGTACACTATTAGTGTCATTTATATCTTGCATCAAAGCACTAATTAAAGCATTACCTGTAGAAGAAGCTTCTATTAGTTTAGCTCTACTTATTTTAATGTCTCCATCCGCATTCATTAATATATCTAAATTTGGATCTTTACTATAAAAATCACGATATACACTTAAATCAAGATTTTTCATCTCGTTAAGAGTAGCTTCCATTGTTCCTTCTCCAAGAGACTCTGCTAAATTATTATCAAGTTCACTCATTGATTTAGCAATAGTTAAAATATTTTGACATGTTGTATTTAATGAGAAAAGGAAACTCTTACTCATATCAGAATAATCTTCAAAGGCCAAGTTAGCAGCAGCAAATGTTTGTGATCCATCTGGAGGTATATATACTCCATTTTGAGATAATAAATTTGTATTTCCTATTGCCATTCCTATTGCACATACATATTCATCTACTAAATCATAATCTACTGATACAGTCTCTCCATCACGTTCTAATTTGTGTAAAGGATCTTTATCTAACTTATGTAAAGGATCTCCCTCTTCTTTATCACTAGGTGTATTTTTTGATGAATTACGATCACGACTATATACTGTTTTTAAATATTCTCCAAAACTTGTCTCATAAAATACTCCATCTTTTAAATAGCCCCATGTATAGTCATCCGGATTAGTATTGAAATTAACAATAGTTCCTCCACAACTATAATTAGAAAATTGTCTATGTTCTGTTTCTCCATTTTTCTTAACATTAGGAACAACTACTTCTAAGAATAACTTTTCAGCAAAGCCATGATTATCATTAAAAGTACCCTGATCAGGAAACATCATTACTGCTACATTTACCCCAGTTTCAGAAAGTTTAACTAAATTAGTAGGTAAATAATATGTACCGTTTGTTCCATCTATATTCTGTGCTTCTACTGATGTAATACGTCCTGAAGGTATAAATGGACTTACTGTAGCAGAACTTGGATCAGTTATTGCTGGTTCTATTGCTACTACTGTTGTCCCATTCTGAATAAGTGTATCAATCATCTCTTGATTAAAAGCACTACCAGCTCTATCCCAATCTTCTTTTAAATCTATAGCATAAATAACTTGTGGATCACATCCTGGATGCTTTTCTATATAATCTTTAGTACTTTCAAATCCTATTAAATCAGAAGCACTCCAAAAGCCTCTTATTGGATCCGGTGGTGTAATACCCGTTCCTTCATATAATTGATTAACAACGCCTTCCATTGCTTCATTTATTTGTGCTGTATATTCAGGGTTTGCAGACGGATAAAGTACTACAATCGTATCAGGTTGATTATAATCTGCACGATATTCCCAAGCTTCAGCACCACCTGACCCTGCATGATTAAAAACAACACTAGTGTCTTCTGTTATCTCTAAAGGGCAATATACAACTGTACCATCATCTAATGTAGTCCATTTTCCTGGAGCTAATTCCTGTCCGTTAACTACCATTTATCTCACTTCCTATCATATAATGATTATAATATATTTTTTTTATTTAGTAAAGAAAAAAGACATCATTTATAGATATCTTTAATATTATCAAGAGGAATATATTCATTATCTATTGTAACTACATTATTCCCTCTAATTCCAATAATTTTCTTTTTAATAATTTCATTTCCTATCACTATATTTACCATAGTCTGATATATAAAAGAAGTAGAATTAATAATATCATTAACTTTCTTTCTAATATCATTACTACTCTTTATACTACTATTATTTTCCCTATCACTAGACATAAATACTTCTCTATTATTATGAAACTCTTTGTATTCTTTATTATGATATAATTCTGGTTTAGCCATATTCTTATCCTCCATTTAATAATATGGTATTATCTTCTCTTTTAGAAGATAACTTACTATTTCTATATATATTTATTTCTAAATGTGTTAAAATATAAATACAAGGAAAGTGATATATATGAAAAACATTTCTAAATTTAAAGTAGATTTAAGTATTCTTATTCCTATTTTATTATTTTTTATTATTAGTATTATTTCTATATATTCTACAAGGAAGTTATTATCTACTGATTTTAGTAATTTATATATTAAGCAAATAATTTGGTATAGTCTAGGTATTATCTTAGCTTTTACTATGATGGCTTTAGGTAATAAATTTCTTTATAATAATGCTTATATTTTCTATCTAATTGGAGTTATCTCTTTAGTATTAGTTCTCTTTTTTGGAGTTACTGTCAAAAATGCTACTTGTTGGTTTAAAATTCCTTTTCTAGGTACTATTCAACCTAGTGAATTTATGAAAATATTCTTAATCATAACTCTCTCTAGAATGATCGGAGATTTTAATGAGAATAATCCTAATCCTGATATAGTTGATGAATTCAAATTCATACTAAAAGTCTTAATAATAGTCTTTATTCCTTCAGTTCTAACTTTTATAGAACCCGATACTGGTGCTGTTATTATGTATTTAATTATCACTTTTGTAATGCTCTTTATCGGAGGTATAAGAAAAAGATGGTTTATCTTTACTATTGGTCTAGGCATTATTCTCTTATCCATCTTTTTCAGTATGTATTATTTCAAGCAAGATATGTTTATTAATATTTTTGGTACCTCTTTCTTCTATCGTATGGATCGTATTACCAATTGGTCTACCTCAAGTGGCCTTCAATTAAGAAATTCTCTTATTGCTATTGGCTCTTCCGGTATCACCGGTCATGGTCTTAATAAAACTCCCATCTATTTTCCAGAAATGCAAACAGACTTTATCTTTACTGTATTTGCATCAAATACCGGCTTTATCGGAGCTATCTCTTTAATAATTATCATGCTCTTCTTTGATTTAACTCTAATTAGTTATGTTAATAAAACAAGTAACACTATGGATAAATATGCTATCGGTGGTATCATTGGTGTTCTTCTATTCCAACAAATATATAACATCTCTATGACTATAGGACTTCTCCCTATAATGGGTATTACCCTTCCCTTTATCTCATACGGAGGTTCTTCCCTACTATCGTATATGTTACTATTAGGAATAATCTTTAACGTATCTAATGAAAGTCTTCGTTATACTAACTAAACATATCTAATATCTTTAATTTATTACTATTTCATGATATAATTCTTATAAGAAATGAGGCACTTATGAATAAAATTAAAAATAATCTTAATATAATTATTACATCTATCTTTTTAAGTATAGCTATTAATATGGAAATACTTTTGAAAAATAATCCTGATACTATTAGGTTTCTTAGTAATACTAATTACTTCTTCTTATTTATTAAATTCATTCTTTT
>CAJMQX010000114.1 GCA_905215635.1 uncultured bacterium
CATCGCCCTCATTCTTCATTGCGCTTTCTGCCTGGCTCATCGTATAGTCGAAACGCACTTGATTCAGGATAAAGCTATAATGATATGGAAAGAATTATTCAAATAAATTTATCTGTAGAACAAGAAAATACTTCTCATTTTCCTTTAGTATCAGAGTATACGTTACATGATAAATACTTAAATAGAGATTATATTGATAACTTAAAAATATATGAAATTAATATAACAGAAATGGCTAGACTATGTTATAATGGTGAAAAGGAGATGTGTTTACTAGGAATGCTTGATATGGATTATGAAGAATTAGTAGACATAAAGGGTGATAAGTATATGGATAAGTTAAAGAAAGAAGCTATCAAAGTAAATAGTGATGATGAAATTATAAAACTAATGAGTGATGAAGATGAAGAAAGACTATATGTAAATACTTTGAAAGAGATAGGAAAAGAAGAAGGCGTTAAAGAATATACTATTGAAATAGTTAAAAAGATGCTAGATAAAAAACTTGACATAGAATTAATATCTGAATTATCTGGATTAAGTAAAGAAGAGATAGAAAAGATTAAATAATAAATAATTGTAGGAGTAATTATAGAGAAATTACTTCTTTTCATTTAGTAAATATGTTATAATAAAGATGAATATATACTTAAAGGAGATAAGAATGAAAAATAAAATAGAACATATGAAAGAACTTATTGATACACTTAATAAAGCTTCTATTTCATATTATCAAAACAGTGTTTCATTAATGACTGATTATGAATATGATGCTTTATATGATGAATTAGTAGCTTTGGAAAAAGAGACGGGGATGACTTTATCTAATAGTCCTACCCATAATGTAGAACCAGTAGTATCTACTAGTCTTGAGAAAGTAGAACATCCATCACCAATGTTATCTTTATCTAAAACAAAGAAAGTAGCAGAACTTATATCTTTTCTAGGAGATCAAGTAGGACTTTTATCTTGGAAATTGGATGGACTAACAATAGTACTTACTTATGATAATGGAGAGTTAGTAAGTGGAGTTACTAGAGGAAATGGATTAATAGGAGAAGTAGTTACTGAAAATGTTAAGAAATTTAAGAATATTCCTTTAACTATACCTTATAAAGGACATTTGGTATTAAGAGGAGAAGCTGTTATTAAGTATTCTGATTTTGAGAGAATGAATGGGGAAATAGATGAAGAAGAAAATCAATATAAGAACCCACGTAATCTATGTTCTGGATCAGTAAGACAATTAGATAGTAGAATTACTGCTAAGAGAAATGTTAACTTAATTATCTTCGCTTTAATTGAAAGTAGTGATAAAATATCTAATTCTAAGAAAGAGTGTTTTGATTTTCTAAAAAGTCAAGGATTTGAAGTAGTAGAATATTTTATAGTTACTAAAGATAATTTGGCAGATAAAGTTATGGAATTTAAAGAAAGAATAAAAGATTATGATATTCCATCAGATGGATTAGTACTTACTTATGATGATATAGCTTATGGAATAAGTCTTGGAATGACTGCAAAATATCCTAAACATTCAATTGCTTTTAAGTGGCAAGATGAAACAGCAAAAACAACATTAAGAGAAGTAGATTGGATGGCTTCAAGAACAGGATTAATTAATCCAGTGGCAGTATTTGATCCAGTAGAATTAGAAGGAACAATCGTGTCACGGGCTTCATTACATAATGTTTCTATATTAAGAGGATTAGAATTAGGAATAGGAGATACTATTAATGTATATAAAGCTAATATGATTATTCCACAGGTTGCTAGTAATGATACTAAGAGTAATAATTTAGAGTTACCTAAGAAGTGTCCTGTATGTGGAGAAGATACTAAGATAATAGAGAATGATGATGTAATATACTTATATTGTACTAATGAATTTTGTATAGCAAAACTAATTAAAAGATTAAGTCTTTTCGTTAGTAGAAATGCAATGAATATTGATGGTATATCAGATGCTATATTGGGAAAACTAATAGATGAAGGAATAGTTACTCATCCATCTTGTTTGTATCACTTAGAAGAATACCGGGATAAAATTATCAATTTTGAAGGATTTGGAGAAAAATCTTATCAAAATTTAATTAGTTCTATAGAGAAGTCTAGACATACAAAATTAGCTAATTTTATATATGCTTTAGGTATTCCTGATATAGGATTTTCAAGAGCTAAATTAATATGTAATCATTTTAAGAATGATTTTGATAAAATAACACATCTTACTTATGAAGAACTTAGTAATATAGATGGGGTTGGAGATATTATTGCTAAAGAGTGGATAGATACATTTAATAATCCAATATTTATAGAAGAGCTTAATGATCTTAAGAAAGAGATAATTATTCCTAAAGGAGAGAGTTCTAAGAATGATAAAACTTTATCAGGATTAACATTTGTAATAACAGGAAGTTTAGAACATTATACTAATAGAGATGAATTAGTAGAATATATAGAAGAATGTGGGGGTAAAGTAGTAAAAGCTATATCTAATAAAGTTAATTATCTTATTAATAATGATATTACATCTACTTCCACTAAAAATAATCAAGCTAAAGAATTAAATATTCCGATTATTAATGAAGAAGAATTCTTAAAAATAGCAAAAAGTGAATAGAGTTACTTGATTTAAAAAAATAATATGATATAATCTAATTATCATATAAGGAGGATATGGATATGAAAAAGAAAACAATTATTTTGATTGCTTCAGTTATAGTTATAGTTTTAATTACTAGTATAATTATAATAAATAATAATAAGAAGCAAGGAACAGGACTTGATACTTCTAAAGATATGAAAGTGGCACTTAAGACAATAAATAAGAATTTAGGAGATACATTACCTAGTTTAGAAGTTACTACTATTGATACTTCAGATAAAGAATTAGTAGCATCTTATACATATTTAAGTGATCCTAGTGTAGTAAAAGAGTTAGTAGTATCAGAACCACTTATGTCTTCACAGGCTTATTTAGCAATTATGTTAAGAGTGGATGATAATGTAAATGTAGAAAAGATTAAAGAAGAATTACTTAATAATCTTGATATGAATCGTTGGATATGTGTATCAGCAGAAAAATTATACATTACTAATAGTGGTAATACAATATTTGCAGTAATGGCATTTAATGATTGGGCAGAACCAGTTTATGAAGAATTTAAAAAATATGTCGGTAATAATATAGGTAAGACGCTTGATAAAGAAGGAGAAAGTGGAGACCTAAATATGCCATCATTAGTAGGATAAAATATAATATTAAATTAATAATGGATAAGACTTCCTTAGGGGAGTTTTATTACTATAAGGAGATGTGTTATGTTATTTACAAGTATTCCGTTTTTATATTATTTTCTATCTTTAGTATTAATTACTTATTTCATAATGCCTAAAAAATATAGAAATATAGGCTTATTGATATTTTCAATTATCTTTTATGCTTATGGAGAACCAAAATATGTATTTGTAATGTTATTAGAAATACTAGTAGCATATTTTGGGGCTATTATTA
>CAJMQX010000115.1 GCA_905215635.1 uncultured bacterium
CACTTATCTTATCTTAGCAAGTCTAATCATCTGTATAGTAGAAAATCTAGGTGAAGACATCGTATCTATTAAAGAATATCAAGAATATTTTAATAAAGATATAACTACTAATATTCAAGAAATTCTGAATACTGATACTACTTTCTATCGTTTTAATAATCTAGATAATCCTACTAAAACTATGAACAAAATATATAATTATAATTATTATACAACTAATATCTATTCATCTACTTATAATAAATACTATCTAGATTTCATTCATAATGATTTAATAACCAGTTCTATTAATTATAATTATTTTCTACTTACTAGCAATAAAAATGTTCTCTTTAATTCATATATGGGAGTTAAATATCTCTACTCTACTACTAATCCAGGTCTAGGATATACTAAAATAAGTAATAATATTTATAAGAATAATACTTCTATGCCCATAATCTATGGAACTAATAATATAACTAACACTAAAGATTATAATAATTACAAATATCCTTATAACTTAGAAGTTCTATTCTCATCAGCTATTATTGATAATGAAAACACTAATACTACTATTAATAATCAAATAAAAGAAATATATCCTGAATATAAACTTCTATCTAAAGAAAATGTTACTATTGAAAAGAATAATCAAGGTTATATCATCAAATCAGATGATAATGGTCATATCACTCTTAAACTACAAGAAAAGTTAGAAAATAAATTATTATTTATTGATTTAGAAGGTCTAACTGCTAATTCTTGTAGAATTGATAATATTAAGATGACTATTAATAATGATAGTAATATCCTAACATGTAAAACATGGATATATAATAATAAGAATAATACATTCCATTTCCTTATAAATGATAAAACTATTGATACTATCGACATAACTCTAAATAAAGGAACTTATACTATCGATAATATTCATACTTACATTCTAGATTATAACTATCTCTTAAATATAAATAATAATATAACTAGTATGAATATAACTAGTATCGATAATGACACTATTAATGGTAATATCAATACATCTAACGATGGTTATCTTATAACAACTATCCCTTATGATAAAGGCTTCTCTATCTATATAGATAATGAATTAGTAGACACTATTATAGTTAATAAATCATTCTTAGGAACTAAATTATCTAAAGGATATCATAATATAACTATCAAATATACTGCTCCATGGTTAAATATTGCTAAAATATTGTCTCTCTTAGGAGTATCAATATATATAATAATTCTAATTAAAGAAGGAGTATCTAATGAAAAAAATAAAAGAACTATATCTAAAATATAAAGAACTAATTAATTATCTAATATTTGGAGTTCTAACTACTGTAGTAAGTCTAGGAACCTATTACTTATTAGTATTCACTATTCTTGATGCTAATAACCCTATTGAATTACAAATAGCTAATATTATCTCTTGGATAACCTGTGTAACATTTGCATATATTACTAATAAGAAATATGTTTTTGCTCCTACTAATAAAAGTCTAATTAGAGAAATACTTGAATTCTATGCTTCAAGAATAGCCTCTTTATTTATAGACATGGGCTTCATGTTTCTATTTGTATCAGTACTAAAATTCAATGACACAGTAATTAAAATGATAGGTCAAGTAGTAATAATAACTATAAACTATATATTAAGTAAATTAATTGTATTTAAAAAAGAAAAAATATCAGATTAATCTCTGATATTTTTAATTATCCTAGGTATGTTATTTTAACGTAGCCACTGCCTTGTTTAGAACAGTTTTCAGTAGCAATGACATTTGCACAAGTAGTAGATACTGTTTTAGTATTTGTATCACTTGATGCTGTACAATTGTAGCAATACATTGTTTTATTGGTTAGAAGTGTGTTTCCTATATATCCAGATCCACCAGCTCCGCCTGATGTCAATTTAACTCCACCACCATAATATCCGCTTCCGCCACCTGGCATTGTAGTAATACTATCTGTATTCGAACTGTTATCATTTCCTTTTCCAAAAGCATATCCTGATGACTGAGTTCCCGGAGTAGATGTTTCCGTTCCTACCGTATTTCTATATCCAGAAACACCACTAATGCCACCACCAGCTCCACCCATTCCTTTATATCCTGCAGAACTATAATTAAAATAAGTTGAACCGCCGCCTCCACCATTACCGCCATTTCCACCGCCGGAACCGCCGCCATAATATCCACCACCACCGCCGCCTAGAGACTCAGAATACCAATCTCCAGTACCACCTATTCCTGTTGAAGTATTTCCTCCAACATTAATATATAATTTTTGATCTTTATTTAATTTAATACTACCAACAGAATACGCACCATATCCACCATTTGTCCCACCGCCCTGGGCACCCCACACTTCTAATTTATAAGTCCCAGTAACTGGTACTGTAAATATTTGTTCTCCACTAGTGCTATACATATTATTTATATTAATATAACTATATTTAATGCCCACTGAAGATAAATAAGCAATATTGCCAGCTTTATCAGTTAACTTTATACAACCATAATATGTTGTACCATTCGTATAATTTTCAGAATATTCTTTTGATACTCCAGTTTGATCTGTATTACCAACATCTTTATAACTAATTGTGTAATAATCTGCTATAGTTACTATAGTACTAGATTCTTCATTACCAAGACTCATTGTATTCTTAATAATATTACTAGGAACTGTCATTGTAGTACTTCCTAAAGTACTACCTGATTTTATTGTCAATGTATATTTATATCCATTATTTATTTCTTCTCTATCAATATTAGATATTGTTATATTGCTATTTGATAAAGTTATATTACTAATATTTATTGTACCTGTACTCTTATCTACTCTTATTTCATTATCCGCACAAGTTAGAATAATTGTACCTGTACTATTAGTATTTATATTAGTATTACCACTCCATGTACATACTGGTGGTGTATTATCTATACTATTAATTTCTACTCTTTTACTAATAGCTTTTCCTGTTTCATCTTTTATCCATAAGTAATACACGCCTGTATTATTAACTGTATATTCTAAATTATAGATATTATTTTATTCACTAGTAGGTATATCTATCCATACTGTAGGTACTGTATTACTATCAGATATTTGATAACTAACTATTTTCTTATTTGAATTAACTATTGTAGCTTTAATAGTTTGATAGTTATTAGTTAAAGTAGTAACTTCAAAAGTATTAGCTTTAATTTGATCTACTTGTGTCCATACTGATACATCTAATGTCTCATCTGACATAGAAGAACTAGCTAATGTCTCATCTCACCATATCCATATTGTATATTCACTCATTGTAGTAGTTACTTCAAAATTAGTTAGTAATGCTAATTCTGAATCAATAGTTAAAGAAGAAAAATCACCACTTGCTAACACCTCTCCATTACTAGTATCATTACCTTTAGTAACTGTCCATTTTAAAGCTTCACTAC
>CAJMQX010000116.1 GCA_905215635.1 uncultured bacterium
AACAACTAAACCAGAAGGAAGTTATGATACCATTACTTATTATAGATATATTCAAAAAAATAGAGACATAATTTGGTCAGCAGATAATTATGTTGAAGGATATACCAAAACAGGAAATACTAAAGTACAATAAAAAAGTTAGCATCAGCTAGCTTTTTTTAATACCTTATCAACAATACCATAATTTAGTGCCTCATCACTATCCATAAAATAATCTCTTTCCGTATCATTGTCAATAGTATCGATATCTTTACCAGTATTATCAGAAAGGATCTTATTGAGTTTCTTCTTTAATTTTAATATCCTTTCAGCAGCTATTTTAATTTCGGTCGCCTGTCCTTGAGCCCCTCCCAAAGGCTGATGAATCATAACTTCTGCATTAGGAAGAATATATCTCTTGCCTTTTTCTCCAGAAGATAATAGAAATGCCGCCATTGAAGCCGCCATACCAACACATATTGTGGATATATCACTTTTAATAAAATTCATCGTATCAAATATAGCCATCCCTGCTGTAATAGAACCACCAGGAGAATTAATATATAGACTAATATCATCATTATTTAAACTATCCAGATATAGCAGCTGTGCTACCACTATATTAGAACTATTATCTGTAATTTCTCCATTTAATATAATAATTCTATCTTTAAGTAATCTAGAATAGATATCATAAGCTCTTTCTCCCATTTCATTCTTCTCAATAATAGTTGGAACTAAGTTCATTTTTATCACCTACAAATAGTATAATATATAATGTAGTTTAATATACCTAAAAAAATATGACAAAAAATGCACTTATATGGTATAATTAAATTATAAAGTAGAAGGAGGAAGTACATGCAAACAATAATAATAACATTAAATAATGGAAAAAAAGAAGAATATGTAAAGGGTATAAAAGTAAAAGAAATATTAAATAAAATGTCTAAAGAAGAAAGAGAAGATGCCATATTAATAAAGTATAACAATAAAAAAGTGAATTTAGAAACAGAACTTAAAAAGAATGGTACACTACAAATATATGACATAAATACTCTTGAAGGAAATAGAATCTATGAAAGAGGACTATTATATTTATTTGTCTATGTTACTAATAATATTTTAGAAAAAGATACCAAAGTAATAGTAAAACATTCTATTGATAAAGGAATATTCTGCAAGATAGATAAAAAAGTAGAAGATAAAGATGTGTTAGAAATAAAAAAACAAATGAAAGAAATAGTCTCTAAAAACATCCCATTTACCAAAATGGATACAACAAAGTACGAAGCAATAGAATATTTTAAAAGTATCAAAAGAGAAGATAAAGCTAAAACATTATTTTATGATACATCAAAATATGTATCATTATATAAATTAGATGAAAACTATAATTATATAGTAGGAGATCTTCCATCATCAACAGGAGTACTAAAATACTTTGATTTATCATTAATAAAAGATAAAGGAATAGTAGTACGTTTTCCATCAATATATGATAATAAAAAAGTAAAAAGATATACCCATCATACTAACTATTTCAATACTCTTGAAGAATACTCAGCATGGGGTAACAATTTAAATATAAATAATATTGGAGAGTTAAATGACTATATAACCAGTAATAAACCAGCAGATATCATTCAGCTATCAGAAATAATGCAAGACTATAAATTACTTAGTATAGCAGAGCAGATAGTTCTAAACAAAGAAGACTATAAAATAATATTATTATCAGGACCATCAAGTTCAGGAAAAACTACTAGTGCTATGAAACTATCATTATATTTAAAAAGTCTAGGACTAAATCCGACTCATTTATCATTAGATGATTACTTTCATGAAAGAGCGGAAACCCCACTAGGAGAAGATGGAAAACCAGACTTCGAATCAATAACAGCGGTAGATATAAAACTATTTGATAGTCAAATAAGTAAATTACTAAAAGGTACAAAAGTTGTAGTTCCAACATTTAATTTCATTGATGGCAAAAAAGAGTATAAAAGAACAGTTCAGCTAAAAGAAAACGACATCTTAATAATTGAAGGATTACACGCCTTAAACGAAGAATTATTAACCAACATTCCAAAGAAAAAGAAATTTAAAATATATGTAAGCCCATTAACTTACCTAAATATAGATAATGATAATAGAATAAGTATGACAGATTTAAGATTATTAAGAAGAATGGTAAGAGATAATAGAACGAGAGGATATTCTCCATCAGTAACACTTGGTACTTGGATGAAAGTTAGAAGTGGAGAAGAGAAGCATGTCTTTCCATATCAAGACAATGCAGATGCCTTATTTAATACCAGTCTAGCATATGAGTTATCAGTTTTAAAAACATATGCAGAGCCATTATTATTTTCCATAAAAGAAGATGATCCAGAGTATCAAACTGCTCAAAGATTAATAGAACTATTAAAATTTGTTTTACCAATTCCAAGCGAATCAGTACCAAAAACATCAATACTAAGAGAATTTATCGGAGATAGTTATTTTGAATAATAAAAAGCATATATATTAATAGGTGTAATATGAATAAATATAAACTATTAATATTAATATGCTTTTTTCTTATAACAATAACTCTTCCTAAAGTAACTGCTAGTGTAAATAGTATGAATTTGTTAGGTAAGGTAATAATTTTAGACTCGGGTCATGGGGGTGTTGATGCTGGAGCCACCGGTAATCAAATAATAGAAAAAGATTTAAATCTAATATTAACAAGAAAACTAGAAAAAGAGTTAGTTTCTCGCGGAGCCACTGTCTATCTAACTAGAGAGGCTGATAAGGACTTATCCACAACTACTATTAATAGAAAAAGAAGTGATCTTTATAACAGAGCCAAATACATAAATAAAATATCTCCTAATATGTATATATCAATTCATTTAAATTCTGTAACAAATTCATCATGGAGAGGACTTCAAGTATTTTATACTACTAAAAACGAAGAAAACAAACTAATCGCCGAAACAATAACCAATCATTTAAAAGAAAGCATATCCAATGTAAGAGAAATAAAAAAAGATAATACTTACTATATGTATAAACACATAACGTCACCAGGAGTTCTTATTGAAGCAGGCTTTATATCAAATCCAAGTGATAGTTATCTACTGCAAAACAAAGAGTATCAAGATAAATTAATATCATTAATTTCAGATTCCATAGAAATTTATTTTCAAAATGGTTAAAAAACACTTTCAAAAAAGTCAAAAATAGTATATACTCATAATAGGTGATAGTATGCAAAAGATATATCTAAAATATGACGAATATACACCTCCAGTAGAATGTGATTATGGCTTTGTAAAAGAAATGTTATATTTAGGATTTCTATATCCACTAAAAAAGAAAAACTATAAAATGTATTATATTATGCTCCTAACAGAGGTAGCGGTATCAGCATTAATAATGACATTTATACCATTCAAATTAGGTATATTACTAACAGT
>CAJMQX010000117.1 GCA_905215635.1 uncultured bacterium
CTATTATATATACAGTACTAGTTAAAGTAGTAGATGTTTCTATGATAGGACCTGAAAATTCTTCAGTGGGATTTTCACATATAAATAGATTATTTCATAATTTGATAGGAAGTAATATGATAATATATAAAATAACAGAGATATTAGGAATAATACCACTTCTTATGGCAATAGGATATGCTTTAATAGGAGGAATGGAACTTATTAAAGAGAAAAGTCTTAAGAAAGTTAGATTAGAAATATATACTTTAGGTGGATTATCTGTAGTAGTATTAGTCTTATATGTATTCTTTGAGAAGTGTATTATTAATTATAGACCAATACTAATAGATGGAGTACTTGAAGCATCTTATCCATCATCACATACACTTATGGCTTTATGTATATGTATGAGTGCAGTTATCGTTAATAAAAGAATGTTTAAAGAAAATGTTGCTAATATCTTAAATAAAATATCAATAGGACTTATGATAATGATAGTACTTGGAAGATTATTATCTGGAGTACATTGGTTTAGTGATATTCTAGGAGGAATAATTATATCTATTAGTTTATTATATATATTTAATAGTATTATAATGATAATACCTAGTCATAATAAGAAAGATAAGAAGAATATAGATAAGATAAAAGAAGATGAATTATTAATACCTATTAAGGATGAATATATAAATAAAGAAGAAAGTTAGTAGAGATACTAGCTTTTTATTTAGAAAAATAAGTAAAACTATTTTACAATTAGAATAATTTATTATATAATTAAGATAATAGATGATAGTATAGGAGTGGTAATATGGCAAGTTCTTTTTTTGCAGGAACAGGATTAACGATATGTGCATTAGTATTTTTAACATTGATAATAATTCTTATAAGTAGTAAACTTCAGTCAGATTCAGCAGAAAGTAAAATATATTTAGCTAACTTATATTTAACGGTAGTTTTACTTATTTTAGAATTATTAACAGCAATAACAATACCTAAAAGAGATAGTATACCTAGACTTAATGATATACTATGTGAGGGATATGTATTCTTGTCAATAGTATGGGAAGAATTATTTGTAGCATATACATATTTTTTGTTACATAAAGATAAAAAAATAGTCTTTGATAAGAAGTTTTACAAAAGAGTAATATTATCAGTATTAGGAGCATTAATGATACCAATATTGATAGTAACATTCTTTGATGTATCATATGATGTAGGAATGCCAGGCGAGCCTTTGGTAATTGTAGGGGGAGCAATTAATATATTACATTTATTTAGCTTTGTAGGAGCTATTAGTATTATAATGATATTTATTTCTAAGAAAGATGCTATTAAGAATCTTTATATATCACCACTTATATTTGCTTTTATAGTATTTTGTTTATCATTTGTATTACAAATGTTATTAGGATTTAAAATTAATGAATCTGCCTTTATGTTCTCACTAATAATGGTTATATTATACTTTACGGTAGAATCTCAAGATAGTAAATTAATGGAAGTAGTAGAAGAAACTAAAAAAGAAGCAGAACATGCTAATAAAGTTAAGACAGAATTTCTTATGAATATATCACATGAAATTAGAACACCACTTAATACAATACTTGGATTTAGTGAAGCATTATTAGAAGAAAAAGAATTAACATTTCAAAGAGTTAAGGAAGACTCTACTAGTATACATATAGCTAGTATTAACTTACTTAATCTAATTAATAATATCTTAGATATATCAAGAATAGAATCAGGAAAAGAAAAGATAGAAGAAAAAGATTATAGTATGGAGAATGTTATATTTGAAGTTAATAGTTATATACCTAGTAGAATTAATAAAAATGACCTTAAATTTTCAATAAATGTAGCAGAAGATATACCAAGAGATTTGTATGGAGATTCTAGTAAGATATATAAAATAATTATATCAGTATTATCTAATGCGATAGAATATACTAATTATGGAGAAGTTAAACTTGATATAGATAGTAAGATGTTAGAAGATGGATACTGTGAACTTAAATTCCATATTTCTAATACAGGACATGCTATGAAGATAGAGAATTTTGAGAAAGATTATTATGATTTTGTACAACTTACTCAAGATGATGAAACAACTTTTGATAGTACCTTGTTAGGACTTATTATAGCTAAGAGATTAGTTACTTTATTAGGTGGAGAGATGGAGTTTATTAATGAACAAGGAAAAGGAACACAATATATAATTAGAATTAAACAAAGAGTAACTAGTACAAATAAGATAGGAAATATTTTTGATAGTAAGAAATCATTAGTATCTAGAAGTATTGATATGATAGATTGTACTGGAAAGAAAGCTTTAATAGTAGATGATAATAAAGTTAACTTAAAAATAGCTGCTAGATTACTTGAAAGATATAACTTTGAAATAACAGAAGCTAATAGTGGAGCAGAATGTATAGAACTAGTTAAAAATAATAAATATGATATTATGTTTCTTGATCATATGATGCCAGAAATGAGTGGAGTAGAAACACTACAAACGTTAAAACAATCAGGATATAAAATACCACCAGCAGTAGCATTAACTGCTAACTATTATAACGGATTAAAAGAAGAATACTTGTCACAAGGATTTGTAGATTACTTGGCTAAACCAATTGAATTTAGAGAACTTAACAGAATTATAGATAAAGTATTTGAGAAAGATAATATGTAGGAAGGAGGAATATAATGTTTACATATGGATTATTAATAACAATAGGTAGTTTAGCATATACAATTGTTTTAGCATTAGTATACTTTTCTAAGAAAAGATTATCACTTATTAGAAATAAATTATATTTCTCCTTATTAGTATCACTTATCCTATTTGAATGTACAGAAATAATATCAATAGTATTACTAAAATATGTAAATATAGATATTATTACAATAGTATCATGGAGATTTCACTGGTTAATAGGGATATTTATATTTGGACTTCTTTATGTATATTGTAAGACCTATATTAGAAATATTAGAGTATATACATTAAAAGAATTATTTGCTAAGAGTAAGAAACTTCCTATTATGATGATATTTTTAGGTATATTTATGATAATATATATATTCTTACCATTTGAAGGATTAGATATTAATAATTTGACATTTATACCAGGACTTACAACATATATAGTAGGAGCAGCATTTATATTTATAGTAATACTAATAGTACATGATTTACTTAAATATCATAAATATACTAGTAATAAAATACAATTTTCAGTATGGATAATGTTAGTTATTACAGTTATTATTGTATTCTTTCAATTAATATTCCCATATATATCATTTGTACCATTTGGATTTACCTTAGAAGCATTATTTATGTATTTTATGGTAGAAAATCCAGATTTGGAAACTATTAATGAATTACAAAATTTAAAAGAAGATGTAGATAGAGCTGGAAAAGCTAAATTAGACTTTCTATTTAATATG
>CAJMQX010000118.1 GCA_905215635.1 uncultured bacterium
ACTTCTTATTCTCCTTTTTATTTTTGTTATGATAATTTAATAATGTTAGACACTACTAATTGGTAGGTATCTAATCTTTTTTCTACTCTTCCAGATACTTTAATAATATTTAGACGTTCTAATTGTTTATTTTTACTATAAACATCTGGAAATAGGGTTAGGTCTATTTGACGATATTCATCACTGGCTTTGATAAAGGCCATAACATCGTTTTTCTTAGTTATTATTTCTTTAATGTTATTAATTTCTAAGATTAGAGTTATTTGTTTATTTACATAGTTAGGTACTAGTAAGGTATTTAGAGAATGGTTATCTTTATATCTACTGACAGGATGACTTGATAGATAGAAACCAAAAGTATTGAATTCATTATGAATTAATTCTTCTTTAGAATATTCTTCACAAGGGAAAATATCAGGAGTGGCTATAGTAGTTAGATTAGTATCTTTTATAACATCGACATAAGTTAAGATATTATCTAAGTTATTAATTAGAGTTTTTTTATTATAGCCGAATGAAGTAAATGAACCAGATAAGATTAGTGAGATTATCACTTCTTCATTAATAGATTTACTATACATTCTTTTACAAAAATCAGTGAAATCTAGGAATATACCCTTCTCTCTTTCTTTTAAAATCTGATTAGTAATATTAGTACCAACATTTCTAATTATTGATAATGGACAAATTATTTTCTTATCATGAATTAAATATTTAGCGGTAGAAATGTTTATATCAGGAGTGGCTATAGTTATATTTTTACTTCTTAAAATAGCAACATAATTACTAGTAATTAACTCATTAGTAATATTATTATTTAAAACTGATACCATAAAATATGGATAGAAATTAGCTTTTAGATAAGCCATTTTATATGAAATAAGGGAATATGCTACGGCATGAGATTTGTTAAAACCATAATTAGCAAACTTCAAGATTAAATCATAAACTTTAGTAGTAATTTCTTGAGGATATCCTAGGGAGACACTTTTAGTAATAAATTTTTCTTTTTCTTTAATTAGAATACTTTCTTTTTTCTTACTCATGGCTCTTCTTAGAATATCAGCTTCTCCAAGTGTGTATCCAGCCATCTTGCAGGCAATTTGCATTATTTGTTCTTGATAGATAATTATACCATAAGTTTCTTTTAAGATAGGTTCTAGGTCTTTATGTAGGTAATCTATTTCTACTTTACCATTTCTTCTTTTGATGAATTCAGGGATACTATCAATGGGACCTGGACGATACATAGAAATAGCCATTACAATATCTTTGAAAGTGGTAGGCTTTAATTCTTTTAAGAAAGTCATCATACCAGGAGACTCAAATTGGAAGATATCAGTAGTATCACCTTCATAAAAGATACGCATAGCAGATTTATCTTCTAGGGGAATATTACTAAATGTAATAGCAAGATGAAGGTTTTCTCTGATAGAATGAATTATCTCATCAATAAATGTTAGGTTAGATAATCCTAGAAAGTCCATTTTAAGTAGGCCTAATTCTTCTAAGTAGTCTTTAGAATATCCTGAAACATACATTCCTAATTGATTTTTATATAGAGGAATTATCTCATCAATATTGGTATTACTCATAACAACACCGGCAGCATGAACAGAAATATGACGAGGTAGACCTTCTAAGTGAAGAGATATTTGATATAAATTTTTTAGTTCTTCAGAATTAGTAATAAGTTTCTTTAAATTGGGATTTTCTTTATAGGAAGTCATTAAATCTTTATTGCACATCTTGGCAACACTATCAATTAAAGAAGGTTTTATTTTTAATACCTTACCTACATCTCTTATAACTTGTTTGGCTCCTAATGTATTGAAAGTAATAATACCAGTTGCTTTTTTTTCACCATATTTAGTAGTAACATAATCTATTACTTCTTGTCTTCTTGAGGCATCAAAGTCGACATCAATATCTGGCATGGTTACTCTTTCACTATTTAAAAAACGTTCAAATAATAAACCATATTTAATAGGGTCTATATCAGTAATTCCTAAAGTATAACTAACTAAGGAGCCAGCGGCCGAACCTCTTCCTGGTCCTACTAAAATGTTATTTTTCTTAGCATAAAAGACATAATCATACACTATTAGAAAGTAGTCATTAAAACCCATCTTATCGATAACTTCTAGTTCTTTTTCCAATCTTTCTAAATAGATTTGTGGAACGTTATCATTTAATCTTCTTTTTAAGCCTTTATGAGATAAGTTTTTTAAATATTCTTTACTATCAATATCTTTATTATATATAGGTAATAGTCCTTCTTGATAAGTAATTTTAACATTACATTCATCTGATATCTTTTTAGTATTTGCAATATCAGCTTTGTTACTTAGTGATAAGACTTCTTCTTTAGTTAATAAGTGTTTACCTTGATTATTGTTAAAAGCATATTCTCCAAGTATTTTACCTTCTTTAATCATAATTAGATAATCTAGATAGAGATCATCATCTTTTAGAAGGTAACTAACATCAGTAATTAGAACTTTGTTAGGAATAGTTATTTGATTACATTCTTCTTGATTTTTATATCCTAGGTATTTGTCAGAATATATATTATAGATTTCTTCATTGTAACTAGAATAAGGCATAATTAGAATGAGGTCTTCTTTATAAGTATTTAAATCTTGGATGGTTAATTCTCTTTCTGATACGATTGTAGATAATTTTAATAAATTTTTATATCCATGATTGTTTTTAGCGTATAGTAAAACTACATATTCTAAAATATGCAGTTCGATACCTATTATGGGTTTAATTCCGGAGTTTAAGCATTCTTTGTAAAATTCCATAACGCCAAACATGTTGGCATCATCGGTAATAGCTAAGGAAGAATAACCATATTTTACAGCAAGAGATACAAGTTTTTTGATGTCATTTAGACTATTTAGTATTGAATAACTAGTTTTAACTTGTAATGCTGTATAATTCATATTATCCCTTCCTATCTATTATTGAATATTAAAATCTCCAAACAAAGTACATTATTGCAATAGCGGCTAAAGCAATAACAGTAGCTAATATAGCAACATTTGAAAAGCCACCACTTTTAACACCAATGTCACTGCCAAGAATTGAGCCTTTAAATTTTTCTGCTAACTTACTTTCTTTTTTGATGTGATTATTTGCAAGTTTATAGTTACCACGTAAGTTTAGGCTTTCATTATCATTAGAACTAATTACTAATGTTTCAATAGAGCCATCTTCATTTTTTAATTCTTTTTGGATATTGTTCATACTATCCCTCCTTTATTTCTTTTGTTTTTCATTTTTACTAATTAATCTATATATTATTATTATTTTCTTTTTATTAATTAATTTATATATTCTTTTTTATTACCAAATTTTTATTTGTATTTGTATTTCTTTTTTTTTGCTTTTTGTAAATCAACTTGTATATGTTGTTTTTTTTTT
>CAJMQX010000119.1 GCA_905215635.1 uncultured bacterium
TATATACTTTTTCTTTATTAAACTTAGTATAACCATTATACTCTGTTGGATTATATTCCTTATTTAATAGTAGTTGCTTTTCATTATTTGCTAAAAATTCAGATATCTTATTATTAATTTTATTATATTCTTTATCGGTAAATTGTATTTTGTTGGCTTCAACTAGATTTGCTATTATTTCTGGATTAGCTATTAAAATTTTTATTAATATTAAATAACTATCATTTGGTATAGATACTCCTTTTTCATAACTTATTAATGTCTTTTTAGCACATCCTATTACTTTAGAAAATAATTCTTGTGATAAATTATATTTTTTTCTTAAGGCTATTATTTCTTCTTTTGGTACTCCATATAATTTATTATATATTTCTATACCTTTTTCAGAAGCAGTATTATCTAGCTTTTCATCATAGACTAAACTATTACATTTTGAGCAGAATCTTCTATCTGAATTAAATTTTATTTCTTTTCCTTTTATTTGGTAGATATGTTCATGATTCTTAATATAAGTATCAGTACTACCACAATTATCACATCTCATAATATCCTCCTATTTATAATCTAAATGAAATGATAAGCATACTGTCATTTCTTTATTATTATATTCTTCTATCTTTAACTTAATATATACTCTATTTCCATTAATTTCTTTTTTAAACACCAGTGAACTATCGCTTTTTAAATAAAAAGGTTTATAATCTGGAACATAGTTATATGAAGATAACGTTAATATTTCTTGCCATGCCAAACTTTCAGTTATTCCAACTTCTAATAATTCTTCAAGATAATCTCTATCTCTTCTATTAATAAATTTCTTATTTCCTTTAGTTATTAACTTTTTCATTTTTGTTAGTAGTTTGAGCTGCTCTCCAGTCATATGATTCCCCCTTATGTTTATTTTTTTATTACATAATATATCTTTCCCTTTCTGTTTTAATGGTAACATATGTAACCTATTTTTGTCAATATGTATTTTATACTTTTACATATTTTTTTATCACTACCTGTGATATAAGAAAAACTATAGACATAATCTATAGTTTGTACAAATACTTTTATTTCAGAGACATTTGGCCAAGTAAATATTTTTGAAAGACCTTGGGCTTTCAAAAACCTCGAACAATGTAATGTGAGAGGAATATATTACCTTCTACTTTTTCCTTTAGAAGATACTAGTTCTTCTCTTAAACGTCTATAATATTCAATGCAATTAACATATTTATTTTCTTTTTCATTAAATATCCATATAGCAGTTAAATCCTCTAGTGGAATGGCTCCCATTTGACCATCTTGTACTTTGGTATAAGGTGCTTCTAGTACTGGTCTTTTATTATAGTAAAATAGTTTATCTCCACCTCTAGTCCAAAATAATTCATTATTATGACCACCTTTTACTTTATCCTTACTTCTTGCATATCCACTAATTATAATATCTTCTACTTGATCCATACCGGTTACTCTATATACATAATTATTATTTGTTGTCATGGCAATAGGACTATCTTTACCAAAAGCTAATTCTTGGACAAATACTCTATTTCTAGTAGTTTCTATTCTATCATCTTCCATATTTACTCCTTTTCTATAGTAGTTCTAACACTTATTCTATTATCACTATCTTTAATCCAAAGATAATATTTTTTATATGTAAAGTAATTACTCTCTACTTTGTTATTTTCTATTTTATTCCAACATAATGAATCTATACTAGGAACACTCTTAGTTGTTTTTAGACAGTATTCAGTTGAATCTCCTATTGTTGTTATTATAAGTTTATTATTTTCTTTAGTAATACTTTCTATTTTAGCTGTCATATTTTCATTAGGTTTAGCGTAATAATGATTATTATCACTATCTGGTAAGATATTTTTTGCTACAATGAAACTAAATACTGATAAGACAAGAATACCACCAAGTACTATGAATGTACTATTATTATTTTTCATTTTTAACCTCCCTGTAATCTTTAAATAATTTTGTATATACTGGTTTTACTAACTCTCCTAATACAAACATTATAAAACATATTCCGATAGTTATCAAGATATAATTTATTTTTATATTTGGTACTATAAAGTATTTACTTATTGGGGTTACTAATACTATGACTTGAACTAATAGTATTAAGAATACTCCTAGGGTTAGTTTTTTATTTGAAAAGATATTTTTGTTTAGTACTGATTTTTTTATGTCACGACAAGAGAACGAGAATAGCAATTCATGAGTTACTAAGTAGATAAATAATAATGAACCTGCAGTATTTACATCTGCTTCTTTTGCAAAATAAATAAATATTATTAACATTACTATTGATTTTATGATTGCTCCGATTACTATTTTAGCTGTTAATAATGGTGTAAAGAAACTTTCATTGTATTTATTAGCAAAAGTATTTTCCATTTGGTCTTCTGTTTTCTTTTCAAAGGCTAACATAATAGCGGGGATACTATCAGTTACTAGGTTTATCCATAGTAGTTGTAATGTTGTAAACATTTCCATATTTAGTACCATAGATATGAATACTAGAAGTACTTCTACTATATTGCCTGCAAGTAAGTATAGTATTATTTTCTTGATATTAGAAGTTATTCTTCTTCCCTCTTCAACACCATCTACTATTGTTGAAAAACTATCATCTACAAGAATACAATCTGCTACTTTTTTTACTACTTCAGTTCCGGTTATTCCCATACCTATTCCAATATCAGCTTTTTGAATAGCAGGTGCATCATTTACTCCATCGCCGGTCATAGCTACAACATAACCATTACTTTGAAGTGCATCTACTATCCTTAATTTGGTACTTGGTGATATTCTAGCATAAACATTATATTTTTTTACTGCTTCTTTTAATTCATCGTCTGTTAACTTATCTATTTCTTTTCCAGTAGTGGCTCCTTCATCGGTATCGATAATACCAACACTTTTAGCTATTGCACGAGCTGTATTTATACTATCTCCAGTTATCATAACTATTTTTATTCCAGAATTTTTACAAGTATTAATAGCATTTGGTACTGATATTCTTGGTGGATCCATCATTCCTATTAATCCTATAAATATCATATTATGTTCTGGATCACTTGTGTTTTCTGTTTTATAGGCTAGTGCTAAGATACGAAGGGATTTTTCTGATTCTTCCTCTTCTATTTTGAATATTTTTTCTTTATATTCAGTAGTTATATTATATAATTTATTATCTTCTAGATAATAGGAACAGTTTTGTAATACTGAGTCTAAACTTCCTTTAGTAAATGAATATTCTTTACCTTCAATGGTATTGATAGTACTCATCATTTTTCTATCTGAGTCAAATGGATACTCTTTTACTCTTGGAATATTTATTAATATATTTTTTTCTTCAA
>CAJMQX010000120.1 GCA_905215635.1 uncultured bacterium
AAAAAATACTAATCACAATATTACTTACCATCATAAAAGCTAATCCTAAAAAATAATATTTAAATGATAAGTCAATATTCTCTTTAAACTTTTTAAAGAAAGCCTTAAAATCTCTAATCAAAACTTCTTTATATAAGAAGAATAATATAATCATAAATCCTATATCACAACAAAACATATATAATATCTTCATATCTTGACTAAATTTATTAATATCAATATTAAATAATTTTAAAGGAATATAATCAAAATAAGCCATTCCTAATAATAGTAAAATAAATATTCCTATTGGTATTAATATTCTTCTTGTTATTTTTTCTATCATCTTATCAACTCCTAGTATAATTTTAACATAACTATATTCTTTTTACAATAAAGATTTTTTTGATTTATAATCTATTTCTATTAGTATAATTTTATATAGTAATGTCTTAATTATATTTATATATATTATATTTTATGTAATTATTATTAATTTACATCTTAAAGTATACATGATATAATATTTTTAAGAAAGAAGGATGAATATGAAGAAAATAATTGTCGGTCAATCAGGAGGACCAACTGCTGTAATAAATTCTAGTGTTGCTGGTGTTTATCAAAAGGCCAAAGAATTGAATGTTGAAAAAGTTTATGGCATGGTTCATGGTATCGAAGGTTTCCTAGAAGAAAACATTATCGATTTAGATGACTATTTAAATACTGAAGAAAATATTGAAATTCTAAAAAGAACTCCCAGTGCATTTCTAGGTAGTTGTAGATATAAGTTACCTAAAATAGAAGATAATGAAGAAGTATATGAACGTATTTTCAAAATCTTAGAAAAGTATGAAATAGATGCCTTATTCTATATTGGCGGTAATGATTCTATGGATACTATTAAGATGTTATCTGATTATGCTAGTCTTCATAATAAGAAACAAAAATTTATGGGTATTCCTAAAACAATTGATAATGATTTACCAATAACAGATCATTGTCCTGGATATGGTAGTGCTGCTAAATATATCGCTAGTAGTTTAAAAGAAATAATTAGAGATAATGCTTCATTTGGAGCTAAAAAGCCCACTGTTTGTATCGTTGAGATTATGGGAAGACACGCTGGTTGGTTAACTGCGGCCGCTGCTTTAGCTAAAGGAGAGGACTGTGAAGGCGTAGATGCTATCTATTTACCAGAAGTTACTTTTGATATAGATAAGTTTGTAACTTACGTTAAAGAATTGTCTACTAAAAAGTCTAGTATCGTCATAGCTGTATCTGAAGGAATTATGACTAAAGATGGTAAGTTTGTCTGCGAAATTGGTGATGAAAACAAGAGTGTCGATGCTTTTGGACATAAACAATTATCTGGAACTGCCTCAAGACTTGCTAATATCATAGCTAAAGAAACTGGATTAAAAACAAGAGCAATTGAATTTTCTACCTTACAAAGATCCGCCACTCACTTAGCATCATTAACAGATATAAATGAAGCCACTAATGTTGGAGCAAGAGCTGTTGAAGAAGCTAATAAAGGTAATACCGGTATGATGGTTACTATCGTAAGAACAAAAGAAAATGATGAATATTCAAGTACTACTGATGTCTATGATATTCATGATATCGCTAATGTTGAAAAGAAAGTGCCAATGTCTATGATTGATACTAAAAATAATACCTTAACAGATGAATACTTAGATTATGCCAGACCACTTATAATGGGAGAATTATTACCAATATTTAAAAATGGTCTACCATTACATCTAATAAGAAAATAATATATATAAAGGAGAGTAGTTATGCAAGAAAAATACTTAGTAGTTAATTGCGGTTCTTCTTCTCTTAAATTCTCTTTATATGAGATGCCAAGTGAAAAAGAATTAATTAATGGTTATATTGAAAAAATAGGTCTTGAAGATAGTTTCTGGACCATAAAAATTAATGGAGAAAAATTTCAAGATAAGAAATATTTAGCTAATCATAGCGAAGCTGTTGAAGTAATGCTTGATGAACTATTTAAAAACAAAGTTATTTCTTCCGTAGATGAAATAGTAGGAATTGGACATCGTGTTTTACATGGTGGAGAATTCTATCATGATTCAGTAGAAATAGATTCCTTAGTTCTAGAAAGAATAGAAAGTCTTACAAAATTAGGACCATTACATCATCCTGGAGAAATAGCAGGTATTAAAGCCATGATTGAAAAAATACCTCATGCTAAAGAAGTTGCCGTATTTGATACCGCTTTCCATCAAACAATGCCAAAACGTAATTATATTTATGCAATTCCTTATGAAATGTATGAAAAACATGGTATAAGAAGATATGGTTTCCATGGTACTAGTCATAAATATATTACTGAAGTAATGAAAGAAAAACTAAATAAATCAGATCCTAATCTAATTATTTGCCATGTAGGAAGTGGTGCTAGTGTTTCATGTATAAAGAATGGTTTATGTTATGATACTTCCATGGGCTTAACCCCATTAGATGGCTTAATTATGGGCTCTCGTTCTGGTGAAATAGATCCATCAATCATCAAATATATGATGGATGAATGCCATCTTACTATTTCTGAAGTAGATAATATTCTAAACAAAAAGAGTGGCTTATTAGGAATATGCGGTAAAAGTGATTTTAGAGATGTTGTTTCCCTAAAAGAACAAGGCAATGAATTAGCTACTTTAGCTTATGAAATGTACATGGATGCAATTATCAAACATATTGGAGAATATTATTTTGAACTTAATGGTCATGTTGATGCAATTGTCTTTACTGCTGGCGTGCTTGAAAACAACGTCATGTTAAGAGAAGATATTCTTAATGAAATAAAAGATATTATGCAAATAAATGTTGATAAAACTATGAATGATAATATTGGTTATGGTCATGATTATCGTGAAGGAATAATAACTACTAAAGATTCTAAAATACCATTCTATGTAATTCCAACTTCAGAAGAAATAATGATAGCTAGAGATACTTATAGAATAGCAAATGAATAATAAAAAAGATCCACTATAATTGATACAATAAAAGTAATATATATACTTTTACTTAAATCAATTAAGTATTGGATCTTTTATTTTGTCTTATTAATACATTCATAATATTCCTAAATAAATCTTTATATGTTCTAATTATTTTATCTATATATCCATTACCATATGTCTTTTCAATATTAGTATTAATATAGTAATTTAATTTTCTTGAAAATTATCTTTATAAAATATTGGATCTATATAGATAGGTATATAATCTGAAGGATCCACTAGTATTAGATGAGTACTATCAGTTAATGTTAGATTAATATTCTTAATTGAAGGCTGCTCAGCGCCGATGGCTCACAGGTGTAACGCGTTTGCTCGTGACT
>CAJMQX010000121.1 GCA_905215635.1 uncultured bacterium
CAAGTTCACACTTAAAACAGTGTAAGTCTTTTTTTATTCACTTCTTAAAGCTTCCACAGGATCTTTCTTAGAAGCGGCTCTAGCAGGAATTAATCCTCCTATTAAAGTTAATATTATTGCTAATGCAACAAGAATTAATGCATGATGAATATTTAATGCTGCTGATAATGGGATATTACCCGTATAATGATGTAATATCATATTAATTATTGGAATTAATGAATAAGATATTTCTATTCCAAGTATTCCAGATAATAATCCAATAATAAATGTTTCAGCATTAAATATTGAAGAAATATTTCCTTTAGAAGCACCAATAGCTCTTAAAATACCAATTTCTTTTGTTCTTTCATAGACAGATATATAAGTAATAACTCCTATCATAATACTAGAAACTACTAAGGAAATTGACACAAAAGCTATAAGTACATAACTAACTGCATTAACAATAGTTCTAACTGAAGACATCAAAATACCTGTCGTATCTGAATAATTAATCTTCTTCTCCTCTTCAGCCTTATCATTATAATTATCTAAGAAAGATAAGAAATGCTCTTTGCCTTCAAAGCTATTAAAATAAAATGATATATAAGTAGGTTCTTCTTTATCTTGATATCCTAAAGATATTAGATTAGATTTTTGTGTTGTATCACTTTTGTTCATCATAGCATTTACTACTCTAGCTAGTTCATTCTCACTAAAATTAAGGGTAAAAGCACTAGCTATCTTATCTTCATCAATATTAAATGAACTAGCAAAACTATTAGTAAGATTACTTGTCAATTCTCCTACTTTAGTAAGTATCTCTTTTTTCATTAAAGCCTCTGTCATAGCAGAACCCATCTTTTCACCAGTTCCTACTATTAAAGCACTTTGTAAATAACTCTCAATTACAGTTTGTTTTAATTCTTCAACTATGATTATTTCATTATCAGTGCTTATTTGATAATTTTCATCAATAGCACTCATATAAGCATTATAAGCTTCAGAGTAAGCTTGCAATAAGCCCTGTAACAAAGCACTATAAGTACTTTTTAGAGTATCTTTAGGAATAACATAATCACTTTCCATCTTACTAAGAAGTTCTCCTACTTCATAACTATCTAAATAATTATTAGTAATAGAAGTAATGTCTGATACTTTAAATGATGATGTAATACTATCAAAAAGACCATTTATCATTATATTTAGATTAGTATTGAATAAATTTGTAGCAGGTGTTGTATCAGTAGTAATACTAGAACTTATTTCAGACATATAATTCTTAGTTTGATTTTCTAAGGCTGACTTATCAATATTTATATTAAAGGCACTTTGTAATTTTTCATTATCAATACTTACTAAGTCAGAAAATGCAAAATCAAAATTATTCTTTTCATCATCGAATTTTTTACCAGAAAAGACATCTACCTCACTATTTGTTAATTGTTTTTTAACAATGTCTGTATTTTTAGAATAATCAATAATATAATCAACTAACTTTTTGGTATAAGATACTCCAGGATTTAAGGCCATGGAAGTAACGCCTTCTTTAGGACTAACTATACCTACAATTTTTAGTTTTAGAGATTTATCATAGATATTTTGCATATATTCACTATCTTCAGTCATATCTTCATATACATCATATTTAGAATTATATCTATAGGTATCAGCAGGCATAATCAATCGTAAGTCAACATTCATAAGATCATCATAAGTTAAGGTTAATGGAGTATTTGAAATATCAACACTCTCTCCACTCATTATTTTGGTTACCATCTTAGTTAATTCTTCTGTATCACGAAGTCCTAGAGAATATACTAATAAATCAGAAATACTATTTGGTTCTGATAAGACGATAATCATCTCATCATAATTTTCAGGCCAACGGCCTTTTAATAAATCGTAAGACTCTTCTATTTGAGTTCTATCATCAACCATTTGTGAAAATATTGAAGCCATACTAGAATAAGATTGCATTAAGTTATTAGAACCCATCATAGAACTAAAGAGATTACTAGGATTAATTTTGGCTAACTTATTAGTAGCATCAATAGTATAGATATTAGGATCAACACTATACATATAATTTACATTAGCAAGATCTTTTTCTACTTGATGGTAGTTATCTTCTAAGTATTTCTTAAAGCTTTTCAGATCATTAGTACTAATATTAGATAACATTGAAGTTATATATTGTTGTTCTACTACTTTATCAGTACCATCTGCTTTATTACTACCATTTCTCATTGATAAAAGAACACTAGTAATATCAGAAGATTCTTGCATGATGGTTAATGGATATGATGTTAGGGTATCTTCTTGAATAGAATCTACATAATTTTGAAAACCGGTTGATACTGCTAAGATTAAAGCAATACCTATAATTCCAATAGATCCAGCAATAGATATTAGAATTGTTCTAGCTTTTTTAGTCATTAGATTATTAAATGATAATGATAAGGCTGTCAAGAATGACATCTTTGTTTTTTTACTCTTATTTAGAACTGTTTCTTTTTTCTCTTTGGTATTTATTTTACCATCATAAGGATTAGTGTCTGAAATGATTACGCCATCTTTAATATTGATAATTCTACTGGAATATTCTTTTGCTAAATCAGGGTTATGAGTTACCATAATAACCAATTTATCTTTAGAAATGGCTTTTAGTAAATCCATAATTTGAACACTGGTATCAGAATCTAGGGCCCCGGTCGGTTCGTCGGCTAAAATTATTTCTGGATCATTTACAAGAGCTCTCGCTATGGCTACTCTTTGCATCTGACCTCCTGATAATTGATTAGGCCTTTTATTGATATGTTGTTCTAATCCAACATCTTTGAGGGCTTTTAAAGCTCTTTTTCTTCGTTCATCCTTAGAACAACCAGATAATGTTAAGGCAAGTTCAACATTTTTAAGAATTGTCTGATGAGTAATTAAATTATAACTTTGGAAAACAAATCCTACTCGATGATTACGATAACTATCCCAATCTCTATCAGAAAAATCTTTAGTACTAACTTCATTAATGATTAAATCACCAGAAGTATAATTATCTAATCCACCAATAATGTTTAGAAATGTTGTTTTTCCTGAACCTGATGGTCCTAAAATTGAGGCAAACTCATGGCGACGAAAATTAACACTAACATGATCAAGTGCTTTTTGTTCAAACCCTTCTGTTTTATATACTTTTGTAATATTTTTGATTTCTAACATTTTATCACCTTGCTTCTTAATTTTAATTATCTAAATAAAATATATTACAATTATTAATAGTTAATTATTATTTTATCATAGAAAATGTATTTTTTATCAAGAAATTAATTTTTTATTATTT
>CAJMQX010000122.1 GCA_905215635.1 uncultured bacterium
AACTTTTTACTTCTATTATCTTCCATTATATAAATCTTTCTCCTAAAGCAGTATTCTTTTGTTTTTGTATTATTTCATCTACTATTTTCTCATATAATTCTTTATATATTTTTTGACAAGTTTTTAATGATATTTGATCCACGTTATTAGAACTTAAGGGTATTCCTATCAAGCATTGTGATTCATTCACTTTTGGTACAAATCCTCTTATAATAAATTCATTTTTTTCTTCAAAATCATTTATTAAATCTTTTAATGGTAATAGTAACTCAATACTGTATTTTTTAAATAATTTTTTAAATAAATTTAGCATTTCATCTTGTTCTATAGCGAACAATTGACTATTTCTTGCTCCATCTGCAACATATTTTATATTATTTTGTATACATATTATAATTGCTGCAACATACATGGATAATCTACATGATAAACAGTTTAATTCAGATATTGTTATATTACCATATTTTTTATTAATCTCTTCTAAATACATATTATAAGTCTTTATTATAAAATTTCTAAAAAAACAACTTATATTTTTAGTCCCAATATACGATACTTTTTCACTACCATATTTCTTTAATAATCTTTTATAACCAATTTTAACATTATTGATACCAATGGTCTGTCCATTATCAAAATGTACTAAGATAACTTTATATCCCTGCTCAATTAAATAAATTGTACTTAAAAATGAATCTTTTCCTCCTGAAAATAAAACTAAGCATTCCTTCATATCTAATTCTCCTAACGATTTTTTATTTTCTATGTATATTGTATCATGTTTTACATATTTTAAATATTATTATCAATCTATAAAACTATTTTTCACATAAAAAAGATAGATTTCTCTACCTTTTCTCTACCTTTTACCTACTACCAGATCTATTAAATGGATAAATAATGAAAGTAGCATGTCCTAATATTTCATTTTTAGGAATAGTACCTAAAATTCTACTATCTACAGAATCTGTTCTATTATCACCAAGTACGTAATATTCACCATCTGGTATTTTAACTTCTTCAAAATCATAAGTAATTTCATTACTATGGTTATCACTAACTTCTTTTCCATTAATGTATAGTTTATTATCATGATAAGATATAGTTTCTCCTGGCATACCAATTACTCTTTTAATGATTTTAGTTTTTCCAGTTTGAATTACGACAATATCAAATCGTTTAATGCCACCTAGTTTCATACCAATTTTATCTAAAATCATAACATCACCATTGTGTAAGGTATTCATCATACTAGGTCCATTCACAACAACAGGCGTAAAGATAAAAGTTCTAATAATAATAACCACAATAATAATGATAATATATGGAAGTAATTCTTTTAATAATTTTAATAATTGATTCATAATAACCCCTTTTCTATTACATAAAGAAAAAATAAGGTATAACCTTATTTATCTCTTCTTTCTTTAATTTTGTAACCACCAACTAATCCTTTTAAGAAAGTTAATTTAGCTCTTCTAACTTTACCTTTCTTAACAACAGTAATTCCAGCGATTTTTGGTGAATGAAGTGGGAAAGTTCTTTCTACTCCAATTCCTGAAGACATTTTTCTAACTGTAAATGTTTCAGAAACACCTCCACTTTTACGAGAAACTACGATTCCTTCAAATGCTTGGATTCTTTCTTTGTTACCTTCGATGATTTTTACATCAACTCTAACAGTATCTCCAACACGAAATTCAGGCACATTAGGATTAAGTTGTTTTGCAGTAATTTTATCAATTACATTTGCCATACGATATCTCTCCTTTCTGTTTTACCAGCAATCATATTAAACAAGTAACATCGGATTACTAACGAGTTAAATTATAGCATAAGTATAATGAATATGCAAATACTTTTAAAAAATATCTTTACTATTTCAGATACAATTCTTTATTTTAAATCTTTCTGTTTTTGTTTCATGTTAGGATTCTGTTTTTTATCAGCTATTTCCTGATAGTATTTTAATACATCTTTATAGGTTTCTGTTGTATAAATTTTAAAGCCATTTGTATAACCATTTTTAGCTATACCTGGAGCATAATACTCTGTAAATGGAATACTATTTTCAAGGTAATTAAAAGTTTCTTCTTTAAAATCAAATGAATATGTACCTCTTTTTCTAGGATTATCATAATCAGCAAACAAAATTTTAGAATAATCACTATCTCTAGTAATCATAAACCTACATGAGACATAAGTATCATGTCTAGGACTAGATATTAATCTATCTAAATTTCCATATCGTGTTATCTTACTCTCTAAGAGTTTAAATTCTTCTTCACTTAGATTACACACTGAAAAAGGAATATTAGCTTCCATACATGACTGAATACTAGAATATAAATCCATAGGTAATATATTATGCTTAACAGGCATACGACATAACATTTTTCTACATAATACTTCTGTTTTATAACCACTTACACTATAATTTATGATAATTACTTTATCCATATTTCCCCCTGAACCCAAAATTATCTACTTCTACCTATCTCATTTTCATTTTGATAATTTTCTTGATAATTCTGTTCTAAATAATAAAGTCTTAATTTTAATTCTTGTTCTAAAATATCTAATTTTTTATTCATTAAATCTGCTTCTTCTTTTTCTAAGTGTTTACGATATTTATTAATTAGTTCCATTCTTAATTTACTAACTTCATTTAATCCTTCTTGGTAAGCAGTACCTGTATCATCATCACTTTCAAAGATAACATTTAGAAGGGTTAATAGTTTACGAAACTTTAAATCAAATTTCTTTTTGGCTACTTTTTCTGCTAGAGATGGATTAATAATAACTACTTTATTGACATTAATAGCATCTTCTATCTTCATGCCCTTTTTAGGAGTTAAGTCATAGCCTTCCATTTTATCATATTCAAAATATGTAATTGCTTTATCATTTTTATTTTTCACAATATAATACTTTTTATCTAGCATAGTAACACCTACTTTTCTAATAAATCTGGCCTACGATCTTTAGTTCTATTATAACGCGAATTGCGACGAAAATCATCAATTTTTTTATGATCCCCTGACATTAATACATCTGGTACTTTCATACCCCTAAAATCATAAGGTTTAGTATAGGTTTCATAATCTAATAGAGAATCATTAAAACTATCTACTAAATGACTATTCTTATCAATAACGCCATCTACAAGGCGAATAACAGAATCACTTACTACCATAGCTGGTATTTCTCCTCCTTTTAATACATAATCACCAATTGAGATTTCCATATTTACAATATTTCTAATTCTTTCATCAAAGCCCTCATAATTACT
>CAJMQX010000123.1 GCA_905215635.1 uncultured bacterium
AAAATACAGATAATCAAAGTTATCTGTATTTAATTATTTTTCTGTTATATAATCTTTAGCCATAATATAATATTTAGCTCCAGATACTATTGATAATACTGCTGCTAGTATAAGTAAGAAATCAGATACTCTTATTGGTATTAATGAAAATGGTAAATCATAAAATAATTTAAGAGTTAATCCTATCATTAAGCTAGCTGTTTTAAATTTAGCTACTTTTATTGCTGCTACAGCTTTTCCTTTATTTCCTATTAGCATTTTTATTGAATCTACTACGATATCTCTTCCTATGATAATTACTGCTATTATTGGACTAATCATATTATCACTAGCTAAAACTACTATCAAGGTATTTGTTAGAAGTTTATCACTAATAGCATCTATCATTTTACCAAAATCTGTAACCATATTATATTTTCTAGCTACTTTTCCATCAATAAAATCTGTAAGTGATGCTATAACAAATATAATTCCTGCTATTATATATCTAAGTTCTATTGTTATATTCCCATTAACAATATAAGATGGCATTTCTATTCCTACTTGATGCCAAGGAAATAAAAGTATTATAAGCATAACTATTGTCAAATATATTCTTGACATTGTAATCTTATTAGCTGTATTCATTACTACCTCCTAATTTTATAGGTAATGTTATCATCTTTAAAATCATTTCCTGATATTCCACTAGCAATAAAATATCCTATAATTGTTAAAACTATTACTACTATAGCTGATATAATTATCATTTTTACTGCTTTATTCCCATTTTTAACATTTGTATATGGAGATACTACTTCTTTATTAGTAGTACTATTATTATTCTTAGCTTTTTCTATTTCTTCTACAGGTATTTTTGAAGTAAAATCAAATAAGAATTCATTAAAGTCATCTACTAATTCTTCTCCATCCATTCCAAGATACTTCGCATAATCACGAATAAAGTATTTTAAGAATACTACATCCTTAAAATCTTCTTTTTTTCCACTTTCTAAACTAATTATTTGACTTGGTCTCATTTTTAAATCTTCAGCCGCTTCTTCTACCGAGACTCCGTTTTCTTCCCTTTTTTCTTTTAATTTTAAACCTATATCTTTCATGTTCTCTCTTCCTAAATAAATAAAATAAATTATCTTATAAGCCACATTCTGTACCGTAATTGGTGACGAACATTTATCTATGGATATTTCCATTCTTCTTATAGATTCTTATTCTCCTAAGATGATTCCCCTACCATAATTTGGGTTTCTCGCTTGTGGGGTTTACCTCGTTTCATTCTATTCATTTCTAAATAGACTCGTTTCTGTGGCACTTTATATCCAATTAATCATAGAATATTCTTTAGATTAATTAGATGCCGTCAAGTATTTCTACTTGCCTTCGGTTATTTTTTCCCTTAGCACAAACACTACTATCATCACAGATAGTGCGAGTGTGGACTTTCCTCTAAATATATTAATATATCCAGCGTCCGTCCAGATAATTTACTCTTCTTTTCCTAGTATTATCTTTTCTAATTGGCTTATTCTTCTTAACAAATCAACATTAGTTATTTCTTTCTCTCCACCTTTTACAGTTTCGATACTAGATTTTAAATTACGAAGTTCTTGTTTAAGTGAAGTATTTTCATCAGTTAACATCTGATTCTCTTTTTTCAAGTTCTTAATAATATTATTATATTCATTATAATCACGAATAATAACATCAAGAAACTGATCTACTTCTTGCATACGATACCCTCTTGCATCTACCTTAAACTCATGTTCAAGAATGTCTTGCATTGTAAGTGAAATTTTATCCTGGTACATATACATCACCTCTAGTATAATTATAAAATAACTATCTAATTTTGTCAATTTCTTATTTAAGAATATTCCCTTTTTCAAAAAAGACAAGTACTATTCTAGCACATTTCTATTACTTAGTCAAATTGCCTAAAATATAGATAGTGTAAAATTAATTGGAGGAGATTATAAAAAGAAACTATTTTTTTCTCCTCAACAATAGTTTCTTTATTTTATTTTTATTATCCAATGTTAATATATAATCTTTTTTAATTTGTTTTTTATCAACTTTTCCAACTGATGTTCTAGGTATATCTTCTAAGATTACTACATCCTTTATTTCTTCTATACCTTTAAAATTATTAAAAATAAAATCTTTTATTTCTTCCTCTTTTGAAGTATTTTCTTTTAATTTCATAAATACAACTGGTACATTTCTTTCTATCTTATCAGGAATACCTAACACCAAAGATACATCTATATAATCACCAAATTTATCTTTTATAATATTATTTATTCTTTTTGGTGATACTTTAAAACCATTTCTAAAAATAAGATCTTTTATTCTTTCAGTAATATAAACATATCCATCATTATCGATATAACCAATATCTCCAGTATGTAACCATATAATACCATCTGAATGTTTTTTTAAAACTAATGAAGTTGCTTCTTGATTATTTAAATATTCTTTCATTACTGTTGGACCGCTTATACATAACTCTCCTAATTCTCCTAAAAGTAATTCTTCATCTGTCGTATAATCATCTTCATTTTCATCATATTTAAATGTAGCAATAGTTGTTAATAGATGTGGAATACCAACACTGCCATTCTTTATAATATCTTGATGATTACAAGCACAAGCTCCAAAACATTCTGACTCTCCATACCCTTGTTCTAAATTTACAGATGAATTATTCTTTCTTAATCTATTATTTGCTTCTTGTTCTAAAGTAAGACTCATCTCATCGCCACCAGAAACAATATTTTTTATAAAATTCCAATTCCTTTTATATTTATCTTTTACAATAAATTCAAAATGAATTGGTCCCATCATTATATGATTAGGCTTATATTTTGATATATAACTATTTATTTGTTTTTTTACTAAAATAGGAATCATATAATTTTTAATACCATTACATAATGTAAGATGTTCAAAAGCAGCTCCATATGATATTGATGGAAGTAAAATGTCTAAAATAGAATCTCCTTCGTTAAAATTAAAACCGCCATTTGATAATTGATAATTAGAAGCATAAACATTCTGATTTGTAATAACTACTCCTTTAGTAATAATCCCAGTTGTTCCCCCAGTCTGTTCTATTAATGCAATATCACTCTTATTATCCTTTATTTCTACACAAGAATTATTATTTAATTTATTCATAAGATTATTAAAAGTATCATTATTTTTTCCATTCAAAAAATATACTAATTGATATATT
>CAJMQX010000124.1 GCA_905215635.1 uncultured bacterium
ATAGTATGTTTTTAAAAAATGTTATTATGTGGAGTATGTTACTTGAAGCTGTACTAATACATCCTCTTACTTATAGGGTGTTTAAATTACCATATAAGAATTATGAATGGTATGTTTTTAGTAAATAGAAGTGAAAGGGGAAAATGTATGAAAAAATTATTCGCTATGGTTCTTTCTGGACTTGGTATCTTAGCTGCTGGTGCTGCTTCTGCTGCTTGTCTATGCTTCGTTATAGATGAACCTGAAATGCCTAAAGAGATGATTGAAAGATAAAAAGACTACCGTTAGGTAGCTTTTTTATTTTATTCCTGATAAATCAATGATTAGCTTCTGTACATAATAATCTTCAAATAAACTACGTGATTGAGAATATATTACTTCATCCTCAATTATTTTTTTAACTAAGTGTAAGCCTACTCCATGATTTTTGCCTTTTGTTGTATAACCATAGTTATCTAATTTTTCAAAATCTATCTTTCCATTATATGTATTAGCTATTACGATAACTATTTTTTCATTTTCTTTATAGATTTCCAAACTAACTTCTTTCTTATTACTTTCTTTTGCTGCTTGAATGGCATTATCTAAATACACTCCCATAATACTATACAATTCATCTTTTTGAGTTGTTGACAGACTATTTAGATTTGAATTATTAACATCTTTACTAATAGATATATTGATATTAATATCAAGTGTATGTGCTTCAATTAACTTATAATTTATTAATCCTTTTAGTCCTGATAAAGGTAAATGGTTTAATTCCCCTATCCATTCATATTTAAAACCTACTTTTTTATCTAATAATCCATCTACGTAGTCTACTAATTCTTGTGAAGAATTATCATCTAACATACTCCTAATTACTAATAACTGATTTTTCTGTTCGTGAGAAACAACTCGATAATCTTCTAGTAATCCATTCGTGATATCAGAATAGTCTACTAATTTTTGGTATTTTGATGTTGTTTTTTGAATGTCTGAATTTTGCTTTATCATAAATATACCAACTATACAAAATGATAATAATATTACCATAGTAATTATAAACTCTAAATTAATACTCCATTTTGATAAAGGCATTCTAAATCCTAGTAATGCCAATGTAATTAATACAATAAAAATAACTATGATACCACTTTTTTTACCTAAATTATTATCTTTAACAATAGATGTCAATTTATCTTTTAATTTAAAAATTATTATATATTCAAACAAAGCTATAAGAAAGTTCATAACAATACTATTTTTCATAATTGACATAGGTTTACCCATTATTTCCAAAACAATTCCTGCAATTATTACCATTACTACTTCTGATGCACATAGACATAAATATAATATTAATGATGCTACTAGAACTTTAGATAGTTCTTTTTTAAATATAATTTTATAAAATGCACAATACAAACTATACACACATATAATTTTTATAATACCATTTAATATTTCTGAATTCACATAATTTATGTGTGCTAATATGTAAGAAAAAAGCATAATAATAGGAACTAATTTAATGTAATTTGGTTTTTCTGTTTCTTCAAATAATATTCTTCCTATTAAATAGAAAACAGTCCATAATATTATACCACCAACATATAACTCTAAAAACTTCATCTTACACCATCCTTTATTACTACACCTTTTTTACTTAATAATGCTTTTAATTCATTTTTCTTTTCTCTAGATAGTAATGATATTATCTCAGTATGTCCAAAATGAATGATGCATTCTCTTAATTCCACACTTGTAATCTTATCTACATTTACAATACAACTTCTGTGTGTTTTAAAGAATCTTTCATCTTGACTTAAGTCCTTTTCAATTTTACTAATTGTTTGTTTGATAATATATCTATCATGCCTTGTAACTACAGTTGAATATAAATCATCTACATTCTTTTCGATAAATAAAATATCATCAAATGGTATTTGTACTAATTCACCATTGTATTGAAAATTCAAAGAATGTTGATTATCGACAATTTCTAAAGCTACTAGTAAAGCTGATTTTAAATTTTCTTCACAATTATAAAACTTAGAAATAAAGTCTAGCATTAACATTCTACTAGTAAAAGTGGCATTTTTTAAGTGTTCATGCGTTGTTACTACAATCATAGGACTACTCCAATCACCACTATTTCTTATTTCACGTGCTAAATCTAGTCCTGACTTACCTGGTACTTCAATATCAAAAATAAATATTTTCTTTCCAATAAGTTTTTTTAGATTCGTGATAATACCAGATTCATACTTATCATACTCTATGATCTTATAAGCAATCTTTTTACTACCTAATAATCTTAAAATAACTGAGATATATTTTTCTCTAAACTTTTTTTCATCTTCATAAATAATAAAATTTAACATAGACTCCTCCTAATTAGAAAAAAGTAGTATATTGGGTACTACTTCTTTTTCCTTTTATGTATTTTATTTTTTATATCTTTTAGATTTGGTGGTTTTTTTTCAGTAATAATATTAGTATAACAAACAAACCATACTACAATTACTGTGAGAATAACATAAATTACTTTGGCAGCCAGTGGGTCCTTTAACACATAGAAAATTGAAGTGAGTGCAAATAGTATATTAATTAAATAAACAATTAAAACAGTTGCTCTGTGTGAAAAATTCATACCTAATATTTGATGATGGATATGTGATTTATCAGCACTAAATATTGGTTGACCCTTTAATGTTCTTCTTATAATTGCAAATAGAGTATCTAGAATTGGTAATCCTAGAATTGCTAGTGGTACAAATAGTGATGTAAGAGCTGTCCCTTTAAAACCTAATAAACAAATAATGGAAATCATAAATCCCATAAACATACTGCACTGTCCGGCAAAGATTTTAGCTGGATAAAAATTATGAACTAAGAAACCAAGTGTTGCACCTAACATTAATAAAGTTAAAGTCATTTCCAAAGTTCCAAGTCTTCCTTGATAAAAACAAATAATCGCAGTAGTAATATAAAAAATAGAAGTTACTCCACCACTTAAGCCATCTAAACCATCTGTAAAATTGATAATATTAATACAACCAATTATAAATAATATCGTTATTAATTTTGAAAAAATACCAAATTCAATATGAAGTCCAAACGCCGTTATATCTGTTAAAACAATACCACCATAAAATACAATAACTGATGCAGCTAAAAATTGAGCTATTAATTGGCGTGATGCCCTTAAATCATTAATATCATCTATCATTCCTGTTAAAATAATAAT
>CAJMQX010000125.1 GCA_905215635.1 uncultured bacterium
ATAGTAGCAGCTTCTGTAGTAGCTTTTTATGGTCAAATTCTTCTAAGTGATATTTCTGCTTTTGGTTTATATATTGAGTTTGGTAAATTTAGTTATCCAATTACTATTTTATTTATAGTAGCTATTATTAACTGTATTAATTTAATAGATGGCTTAGATGGTTTAGCCGCTGGACTTTCATCAATATATTTTATTACCATTGGTATAGTTATCGTTGGTTGGATGCACACTTTTGATCTTGATGCTATTATTACCTTCATCATGTTAGGAGCAACTTTAGGATTCTTATGCCACAACTTTAATCCAGCAAAGATATTTATGGGTGATTCTGGTAGTATGTTTCTAGGATATATGATTTCGATAATAGCTCTCTTAGGATTTAAAAATGTTACCTTAACGACTTTACTAGTGCCAATTTGTTTACTAGCAATTCCTATTATGGATACCTTATTTGCAATCTTAAGAAGAATTATTAATAAAAAACCAATTGGAGAACCTGATAAACAACATCTTCATCACCAATTGCTAAATCTAAATCTTTCACACCGTGATACTGTACTTGTTATATATTTTATTGATATCTTATTTGCTACTGCAATGCTTATCTATATTCTATATAATCGTATCGTTGGAATAGTTATTTATGCAATTCTATTTATTGTTGTTTTACTATTCATCTTGAAAACTAATATAATAGTTGATCATAGTAAAAAAAATAAAAATCATATTAATAATTAATTATAATCCTCGTCTAGCTTAAAAGCGAGGATTTTTAAATCATTATAAGTATCACAAATATAGATAAAAAATTATTAATTATATTATTTCCGATAAATCACTATAAAAATTATTAATTATATTCTTCAAAATATTATATATCAAGCAAAATTATCTTAATCAATAAAGCTAAATTATGATATCTAAACAAACTTAAATCATTCTACATAATATAGTTAAATACGCTGCTAAAATTAAGAAAAATTGTGATGTCAAAATTAAGTCAAATGAATTTACAAAGTTAACTACATGATATATAATTATATTATGGTGATGATATGAAAAATAGCAATTCTTTAGTAGTAGCTATCACTAAGAAAGAAGATCTTACTAAAATAGATTCTACTACTAAATATATAAATCTTGATTTGGCTAATTGTAATTCTGAAATAATATCATATTTTATAGATAATGGTAGTGCCTACTACTATGGAGATCTCATCAATGATATAAAAGGTTACATTTATGTTAACTATACAGAATTTCTTAAAGCTGAAACTATCATTGGTATGATTTTTGCTAACATGCCAAGTAGCCTTGATAAATTATCTATCGCCAAATATTTATACATATCAATTGCCAAGCTACTATCATATGATATTAACCTTGAAGAAAATAAAAATGAAAATTATAATTTATCTTTAGTAAATAATATTAATAACTTATGGGGAAGTATTTCTTCAGGAAGAGTAAACAGTTACAGTGCCACTAAAATATATTATTATTTATGCCAAAGATTAAATATTCCAAACAAAATAATTCATAATACAAAGGCAGATACTTTATATAATGAATTAAAAATAGATAATCAAATTCTTGATGTAAATCTCTATAAAGATATTCCTTATATCGAAGCCAATATGCAAACAAGATATTTTGCTACTTATAATACTGATATCTTACTAGACCGAAAAATAAGATATATTAAGAAAAATTATAATGATTATTATTTAGATAAATCCCTAAAGGATATTGATTATCTAAAAGAAGATTGTCTTAAAGATATATTAGCTAAAACAGAAAAGGTTCTTGATTTAAACACTATTAAACCAGCTGAACTAGCTATTATCTTGAAAGATATCTTTGAAAAATATTGTCCTAATTATGATATTCAAATTAATAATCTATACATAAACAATCAAAATAAATTTCACTTTATCATAATTAGCTACAACAATATCCATTATAGCTATAATTATAAAAAGAAAAATTTCGTCAAGATTAATAGTAGAGATATCTTTGAAAATTTAAAAGAAAAAAAGATTTGCTTGTATCAAAATGAATTAATTCCTAATATAAATGTCTAAAACTGGCAATAATAAGAATACTTAATTATTAAAAGAAAAGGTGATAACATGAAAAAACATAAATTAAAAAGCATACATATTGTTTTAATAATCATTATATTAATCTTTCTTATTATTACCATTTTTTCTTTTACTCTAAAAGAAGACCGCCAACTAAACAAATTCGAATCATTAATTAAAGATACTACCATTACAATTCAAAAAATTGTATCATACCCCTTTAAGTTTGTTATTAACAAGATAGATGATTATCAAAGTTTAAAGGATATTAAGAAAAAATATGATGCTCTTTTACCAGAAGTAGAACGTATTGATAGTTTAAATACTGAAAATATTGAATTACGTAATCAATTAGAAGCCTTAAAAAAAGAATTAAGTATTGATTATACTTTAAATGAGTATTCCTATTTAAATGCCACTGTAATAAATAGAAATGTTTCTACATGGTATAATACAATTACAGTAGACAAAGGAAGTTACAATGGCGTTAAAGTTAATATGGTCGTCGTAAATAGTAAAGGTTTGATTGGTAAAGTTGTCTCAACTACAACATTCACTAGTGATATCCGTCTAATAACCACTAAAGAAACCGATAATAAAATAAGTGTTACAATAAGTAATGGTACTAATCTAGTAAATGGCCTAATAAAGAGTTATAATTATCAAAATGAATGCCTTGAAGTAGAAGGAGTAAGTAATACTGATACCGTAAGAGTAGGAGATTATGTATATACTAGTGGACTAGGAGAAATATTTCCAAGTGGCATCCTTATTGGAACTGTCAAAGAAATATCTACTGATGAATATGATTTATCTAAAGTAATAGATGTTACTCCAATTGCTGATTTTAGCAATATTAACTATGTAGTTATCTTAAAAAGAAAAGAGATTCAAGAATGATTATTATAGTTCTTTATCTAATATTCTCCTTTATCTTAGATGGCCTAGTATCTAATTATCTTGGTTTTGAACTCTTAAACCTTAGTTATTTTAAAACAATTTACATAGTTGTAGCCCTAGTTATTACATATAATTATTTTAATACTCCTAAAAAGTATCTTTATATCATATTACTAACTGGAGCTTTATTTGATATAGTATACACTAATACATTCATGTTAAATATTATTATTTTCTTA
>CAJMQX010000126.1 GCA_905215635.1 uncultured bacterium
TATTAATTGTAAGAAGATACAAATACCTAAAGAATGGTCAGCTAACCGGAGTATATTTAATTTTGTACTCAGTAGGAAGAATCATAATTGAAGGGATGCGTACAGATAGTCTAATGTTAGGAAATTTCCGTATTGCCAAAATTGTATCTATTATATTAATTATCGTTGGGGTATTAATGTTATTTCTATGTAAAAAAGGAACAAGATTTGATAACTTATATAAAGATAAAGAAGAAAAAGATATATTATTTTAAGGAGGCACTATGTATCATACAGTAATTATAGGTTCTGGTGTAGCTGGAATGACAGCAGCCATATACTTAAAAAGAGCACGTAAAGATATTTGTATTTTAGAAAATGGAGTACCTGGTGGTCAAATAACATTAGCATCATCTGTTGAAAACTATCCAGGTTTTTCTTCTATTACTGGTAGCGATTTAGCACTAAATATTTATAATCAAGTATTAAATTTAGGGGTTACCTATAAATATACAAAAGCAAATCAAGTTAAAGTAGAAGATGATTTTATTACTGTAATAACAGATAAAGAAGAAATTAAATGTAAAAATTTAATCATTGCAACCGGCAGAGCACCAAGAAAATTAGAAGTAACACTAGAAGATAGACTAGTAGGTAGTGGAATCAGTTTCTGTGCTACCTGTGATAGTAGTCTTTATAAAGACAAAAAAGTAGCCGTTGTTGGTGGTGGAACAGCAGCTTTAGAAGAAGCAATTTATCTATCTAAAATATGTAATAGTGTTACACTAATTCATAGAAGAGATACATTTAGTGCTACAGATGCCTTAGTAAATGATGTCAAAAATACGAAAAATATAACGATTTTAACGAATAGAACGGTAAAAGAATTCAAAGTAAATGATAATAAATTATCTGGTATTGTGTTAGAAGATAAACAGAATAATCAAGAAGAAATAACGGTAGACGGTTGTTTTGAATATATAGGTCAAGTACCAAATACAAAAATATTTGAAAACTTAGATATTCTAGATGATAAAGGTTATGTAAATGTAGATAAAAATTATCAGACTAAAATATCTGGAATATATGCAGCTGGTGACTGTGTCAAAAAAGATTTATATCAAGTAGTAACTGCCTGTAGTGAAGGTGCAATTGCTGCAAACAATATTATAAAACAGAGATAGGAAGAGAATATGAAAAAGAAAATAGTAGTCTTCGGTGGTGGAACAGGATTATCTAGTTTACTAAAAGGTTTAAAAGATTTTCCAGTAGAGATAACATCAGTAATCACCGTATCAGATAGTGGGCGTTCAACCGGAAAACTAAGAGAAGAATTTTCAACTCCAGCCGTAGGAGATATTAGAAAGGTACTTACCAATTTATCAGAATTACCAGAAGAAATTAAAAGTATTATGGAATATCGCTTTGAAACATATAGTGATTTGGACGGCCACCCTTTAGGGAATCTAGTATTAACAGCTATGTTAAATAAAACCAAAAATCTAAAAACAAGCATTGAATATTTAAGTAAGTTATTAGATGTAAAACATAAAGTATTACCATTATCAGAAGATTATCTAACTTTAATGGGAGAAACCATTGACGGTAAAATCATTGAGGGCGAAGATAAACTCACAAAATCTCATACTCGGTATAAAAAAATATTTTATAAAGAAACTCCTCATGTAGAAAAAGAAGTATTAGAAAGTATAAGAGAAGCTGATTTAATTATTCTATCAATGGGAAGTTTATATACAAGTATTCTTCCTCACTTACTATGTAGTGAAGTGGTAAAAGAAATTAATAAAGCTAGTGCCAAGGTAATGTACTTATGTAATGCTATGACACAACCAGGTGAAACAGATAATTTTGGAGTAAGCGACCATATTAAGATATTAGAAAAATATTTAGGAAAAGATACAATTGATGTCGTAGTTGCTAGTAATACCAAAATTGATAATAAAATTCTAAAAAAATATGAAACAGAGGAACAAAAAGACCCTGTAATTATCGATTATGATAACTTAAACTTAGAAAACTTAGAATTAATTGAAGCAGATCTACTTACAACCATTGATAATACCATTCGCCATAATAGTTTAAAACTTAGCTCTATTATTTTCTCTTATTTAATGAGGTGATACTATGTCTTTTACAACCACAATCAAAGAAGAAATTTCTAGAATTGATAATACACGTTCAGAAAGTATCTCTGAATTATCTGGCTTTCTAAGAAATAATGGTAGTTGCACAGATACAACGATTGATCTTTTAACAGAAAATGCTACCGTTGCCAAAAGAATATACAAATTAATAAAAGATATCTATGATGTTACCTGTGAAATTGAAAATCGAAAAAGTGTTAATTTTAGTAAAAACAACTTATATCTAATTATGATTAATGATAAAGTAGATTTTATTTTAAAAGATTTATCAGTAATAGATGATTATGGTAATATTCTAGAAGAACCCAGTAATTATATATTAGGTTCAGAAGAAGAAATAAGAGCTTATTTAAGAGGTGCTTTTTTATCTAAAGGAAGTATCAATGACCCTAAAACTGCTAGATATCATTTAGAGTTTTTAATAGAAGAAAAGAAAGAAGCTAATATAATATCAAAACTATTAAATGAATTTGATTTAAATAGTAAAGTTTTATCTAGAGAAAAGGGGTATATGGTTTATATTAAGGAAGCAGAAAAAATAGGAGACTTCTTAAGAATTATTCAAGCAAGTCAAGCTGTTTTATACTATGAGGATATTAGAATTTATCGTGATCATAAAAATATGACGAATCGCTTAAATAATATGGAACAAGCCAATATGGACAAAGTAGTAGAAACTGCTACTAAACAGATAGAAGATATTGAATACCTAAAAGAAAGTATAGGACTTGATCTATTAGATGATAAAACCAAAGAAGCAATTGAATATCGTTTAAAATATCCAGAGTCTTCTTTATTAGAATTAAGTGAAATTATAAGTTATGAAACAGGAAAACCAATTACGAAATCAGGATTAAATCATCGTTTTCGTAAAATAAGAGAATTAGTAA
>CAJMQX010000127.1 GCA_905215635.1 uncultured bacterium
GTTATTATGACAGATGAATTAAAGAAAATTATAAACAATAAAGATAATAAAATCATAAATATAATAAGTAATAATAAAATGGAGGAATATATATGGAAGAAAAAATAGCCAGACAAAAAATAAAAGATATTATAGCTATATGGGCAAATACAAAAGATGAAACTGATGACTACACATATAGTAAAAACATGTTAGAAATAATAAATAGATTATATGAATTATCAGCAGATAAAGACTATGAAGATGATTATCGTGTACTGCTAAAAGTAAGAACAGAAACAATAGATGATCACAAAGGTCGTATGCAAATAGAAATCAAATGTACAAAAACAAACAATGATAAAATAGATAGTACTAATGAATAAAAAAAGGGTATCCATTTATTTGGATACCCTTTTTATTTGGTTGGAGCTAAAACAACACGGTAGGATATGTAAGCGCTAGCTCCACCAGAATCCCTATTGAATGAAAAGACACCAGCAGCAGTACCATCATTCCAATCACCACCACGTTCAAACCAAGGTTTAGAAGAATTAGCAAAGTAGACGAAATTTTTATACCAACTAGATTTAATTCTAGTATTATTATCTGGATCTTTTTCACTTCCAAATGGTCCCATTTCTCCGGTTGCATCTCCTAAGATTCGATTATTATAATTTGTATATGTAGTTGAAGTGTACTTATCCCAATATTTTGAATAAGAAGTATCACTAAAGAAATTAGAATATAAACTAGTAATATCACTAGATCCTCCTACGGTTGTTGCTCCTGTTGTATATCCCATTACATAATTCCAAGCACCACCACTCATATCATAAATTCCACTATAATTATTCGTTGTTGACGCTACTACTGAATTTGGATTTAAATAATTTAAAGTATGAGTACCATCTGTTCCTAAATTGGTAGATTCATATCTATTACCATCAACACTAGTAGAACTATAGCCTAAAGTAGGTTCTTCTGTTGCAGCATAACCTGTAATGTAGACTTTATTATTATTAATTCTTACACTCGCCTGACTTCCATAAGTTGAATGTTGTAAGTAAGCTACACTTCCCCATTCAGTATTCTTCATCATATGGCTATCTAAATCACGTTTGTAGTCATAACTATTTTTAAATATATTTCCTACTGTAATATTTCTCCAACTATATACATTAGGTTTTATTATAATTTTACTAGTATCTACACTATTTACTTGAGCTGCAGCAGTTGAAGTTGCTCCATCATAACCTGTTTCAAACTTTCCTACCCATAATCCTGTGGTATCAAATGCTAAAAATGCAGGATGCGTCATATAATCTCCTACTTTACAGTTACCACTGGTACCAGCAATACCCTGATTATCTTTCATAGGTGTAGTACATTCTCCACTTACATTATCACTTGTATTACTAGTCCCAAACTTAATCTTAATTTCCTGTGTTTTATCAGAAATAGAAGTTAAACCAGAATAATTTCCTAAATCCCATATTTGATAACTATACTTTGGTATCCATACAAAATATGACTCAATATTATCTTCAGGTATTTCTTCTCCATTTTTATAAACTACACTTTCATCTTTTAAGATTACACTATTTGCCCAATTCTTCTTTTCATAACTATACCATTCTTTATTAATATCTGCTTTGGTTACTACTCCTGTATCTGATATTACGACTGGTACCAAATTATCTTTTAAGACTGGATAACTTCCATTTAAAATTTCTTCTTGATAACCAACTGCATTAGCTTGTGTTCCAACAACTCTAATTTGGGTAGCAAAATACTTATTTTGTGCTTCATTACCAGCTTCATATTTTACCCACATTCTTAAGATATAAGTAACACTTTCTCCCTTTTTTAAAAAACCATTCGTGATTAATCTATTATCACTAGAATAACTACTTAAACTACTAGTATTAGACTGATTATTAGATTCATTTAATAAGTTAAAACGAATATAACTATTATCTAATCTTTCACCAGCATCACTTAATAAAATATCATCTAAGTAAATACTATAATAACTATCAATAGTACCAGTATTCGTTAAAGTAAACTTATATCCATCTTCTCCTAAAGCAACATCATCTTTAGTTGGTACAGTATTCTTTAATATAAATTTATCTTCCGTAGTAGTATCTTTAATTGTTAATTCTAAAGTACCTAAAGCTAGTTTAAAATTAGTATTTTTCGTAACATTAAAACGAAACATAGCATAACTAGTAGATAAAGCTACTATAACAGCAACTAATAATATACTACCAACTATAATAACTTTTTTCTTTGACATAAGGCTCATCTCCTATCGTATTCTATGAACCAATTATATAATTTTTTTTCATATTAAACAAGCATTTAAAGCCAAAAAAAGTTACCTTTTATAGTAACCTTTTTTATCTTAACTTTTTAATCTCATCAACTGATAAATTAGTATACTTAGCTATTTGAAAAATAGGAATTTTATCTTTTAACATAGATAAAGCCGTATCCTTTTTATTTTGATAAACACCTTTTTTAATGCCTTCTTTGATACCTTCTTTGATACCATTCTTGGTACCTCTTTTAACAGCCTGTTTAGTAGCATACTCTATAGATTGTCTTCGATAATTCTCCTCTATCATTTCATTTTCATATGCATCAACAATTTCTCTAGCCCTAGAATAACTAATAATATCTTTTGCTACATTTTCCAATAAACTATCTCCTTTCACTAACTCTAAAATTTCATCTTCTTTTGTAAGTTTCAAAAGAAGTAGAGCCCTTTCAAATCTATTTATCTTTTCTTTATTATAATACTTATAGTTAACTTTTACTAGATTTAAATGAATTTTTCTGAAATTTTTTTCTCCAACATTCAAATACTTATCATAATATTTCAAGTCAATAACTTCTTCATTTTTTAAATAATTTTTACCATTAAAATTAATCTGATAATGTAAATACTCCATATCACTAACCTTATCAGAATAGTTTTTAAATATAATACCAGCAAAATGGGCCCTATTTCGATTTAATAATGGTAAATTAATACTT
>CAJMQX010000128.1 GCA_905215635.1 uncultured bacterium
TATATTACAAATAAAATTATATTACTAACATTATATTTTTTATTTTCTATTGTACCTAACATATTAGCAGTAAGTATTCCTCCTATTAGTCCACCTACATGTCCCCACATATCAATACCAGGAATAAATAATCCCATAAGTAAGTTATAGATAACTACTGGTAATACTTGACTTCTAACTATCGCTCCTATATATCCACGATAACTATACCCAAAATATATTAATGCCCCAAATAACCCAAATATTGCTCCACTAGCACCAACAGATACTGTATTTGGAGTAAGACCTATAGAAAGTAACCCTCCACATATACCACTAAATAAATATATTAAAAGATACTTCCACTTACCAAAAAAGTCTTCTACCCTAGGTCCTACTATAAATAAAGAATACATATTAAGAACTATATGTAAAATACCTGCATGTAAAAACATATAACTAACAAGTCGATATACTTCACCATTTCTAACTAATGCTGAAAAATTAGCCCCATATGCTACTAATTTATAGGTATTATAACCTCCTCCTGATAATATAAACATTATTATACATATCAAAATAATTCCAAAAGTAACAATTGGCTTCTTTGTAGAAAATATCTTTTCCATCTTAGCATTCTTCCTTTCATTAGTACCATTAATATCATCAGTTATCTTAAATAATAACTCTATCCCCTTCTCATCATGATAAGTTTTAGTAGTAATATCAGGAAACACCTTAAGTATTGCTGGATTATCCTTAAAATCATCCAAACTCTTTATAAATACTTCCAAATTCTTATTCTTACTATCTTCTTGTACTGTCTTTGTAACATTATCTCCATAATCTATATAAATACTAAGTACATTCATCTTAAGAGATAAAGTCTTTAATTTTAATTTCTTAGTTATTTGTAAAGATCTAAATTTATTAAAATCTAATTGTTCATTATTATGAATATATCTAGATACTATTCTTACTATCTTATATTCACTATCCATATTTTCTAACCATATCTCATCATTAATACCATGTACTACTACTGGATTATAATTCTTCTCAGTTACAAAATAATGAACTAAATTCATCACAATAACGTCTTTATCATTAATAACAACATTGTTCATAATCATCACCTTAATTCTACGTTATTCTTTATTCTTATATATTTCTAATATTTCCCTAAATCTATCAGGTACTGGTGCTGTAAAGTCCATAAATTCTTTAGTTACTGGATGTATAAATCCTATTTCTTTAGCATGTAACATCTGGCCAAATTCTTTATCATCTAACTTATTATATCCATATATCGGATCATTAACTACTGGATGATTAATATAATTCATATGTACTCTTATTTGATGTGTCCTTCCTGTTTCTAGTGAACATTCTATCAAGGTACTATCCTTATATCTATCTATTACTCTAATATGTGTAATAGCATCTTTACTATTCTCATCAGTTACACACATTTTCTTTCTATCAAATTTATCTCTTCCTATTGGAGCATCTATCGTAGCACTATCTTCTTTTATTACTCCATGTACTAAACATATATATTTTCTCTTAACTGTCTTCTCACTTATTTGCTTAGCTAAATCATTATGTACCATATCATTCTTAGCTACTAATAATAATCCTGAAGTATCAGCATCTATTCTATGAACTATCCCAGGTCTTACTTCTCCATTTACTCTAGATAAATTATTATTACAATGATACATCAAAGCATTAACTAATGTATGATGATAATTTCCCGCTGCTGGATGTACTACCATTCCTGATGGCTTATTAACTACTAATAAATATTCATCTTCATAAACAATATCAAGTGGTATATTCTCAGGTTCTATATCAGTATCCTCTTCTTCCAAAGTAATAACTATCTCATCATCAAGACTAACCTTATAATTAGCTTTAACTACCTTTCCATTAACCACTACATTCCCACTATTAATAAGCTTTTGTATCTTACTTCTAGTATAATCAGTCTTATCAGCTATATATTTATCTATTCTTACATTTTCATTATCTTCTACTCTAATTTCCATGTTTATCCCTCCAAGCACTAATAAATAATAAGATTACTCCTATCACAATAAAAGAATCTGCTAAATTAAATATTGGATAATTATATTCTCCTATCTGTATATCTATAAAATCTCTTACATATCCATAACATACTCTATCAAATAAATTGCCAATAGATCCTCCTAATATTAAAGAATATCCTATCTTATCTATCATCTTATTAACTTTATTTTTATATAAATACCATATAATCATAATAATTATAACAATACCTATAATAGTTACAAACAAAGTATTCCCATCAAGAATACTAAAAGCTGCCCCTGTATTCTTAACATAACTTATTCTTAAGAAATTCTTAATAATATCTATACTATTACCTAAAGTAACTATCTTGCTAATTATATATTTACTACTAATATCTATTAGAAAAAATATTGTGGTAAATATCAAAGTCATCCTAAACACCCCTCAGGTAAGTTAGTAATATCTCCACCATCCGTAGATAAACAATTAAGTCCTGCTCTTGAAACCTTATAATAATAAACATAATCATCATCACGATATATACTAACACTAGCATTCTCGCTACATTGCTTATTATCCTTAGGATTAACTAAATCTTTCTTTGTAAGTGGTTTATATTCTGAATTAATAACTGTTTTCATTGTAATATTATTAGATTTATATAACTTAACAGAGCCATGAGTCTTCTTAAGAGTACATACTGCTTTTGTACCATAAGTAAGCTTTCTACCATCACTATCCGTATATATATCCATAGCATCTCTAATAGTCTTAATAAACACTTCTTCTGTCTTATCTTTAGTATTATTTAAAGTACCTGTAACACTTATCAAAACAATCGTAGATACTATTCCTAGTATAACTAAAGTAGCTAAAAGTTCTATTAAAGTAAACCC
>CAJMQX010000129.1 GCA_905215635.1 uncultured bacterium
GTGGAAAAGCAAAACCTGGTACAGAAGCTACATGTACAATAACTGGTAAAACTGACACATCTATTAATAAAATGGGATACACCGTTGGTTTTGGAGGCCTTGTCACAAGTTTTGATAGTCCAACAGTAACATATACATATGAAAATAGTTTAACAAATACCAAATATACAGATTTTGAGGCGATGATTGTTACACCAAGATCTGGTGGTACTGGTGCACTTAGTGCTAATAAGACCATTTCTGATTTTACATTCGATGCAGTTAAGGATACTTTCACTATTGGTAAACTAACCATTAAGATAGGCTCAGAAGCTATGAAAGAAATTTCAGTTTCAATAAGTGATATTACATTTTATGATACATCTGGTAATTCACATAAAATAGACAAAGCTACTGGAACTATCACAATTGATGGCGTTGGTGCTGGCTTAAAGAATTTGAAAGTAAGCAATAGTGTCTGGTGGATGCCATCGTTTAATACTTATGATAGAGGATATACTATGTCTATTTCTTCAAATACATTTTCAATAACAACAGAAAAGATTAATGCAAATGATAAAGTAACTATCGTAAATGCTGAAGATACAAGTAAAGCTCTAAATGCTTCTTCAATAAAATTTACCCCTAAATCAGGAACTGATAAAATGTCTATTATCGTAAGTGTTGGAAGCACTAATGGCTACTGTGAAACAGGAAAGAATAATTGCAATAATATTAACTATACATTAACAATAAGTAAAAGCAGTAGTGCTACTGACAGAACATACCTAATCAAAGTTGTAATTGATGGTAAAGAAGTAGAAATCAAAGAAGGAGAACATACATATAAAAATATCTATGTAAAAGATATTAATAAATATACCGTAGTAGCTACTGTAGCCAATGCTAAAAGATATATTGTTACTACTATGTCAGGAAATACAGAAACAGGTGTGTATGAAGATACCGGATCAGGAACACCTTATTATATAATGGTTAAAGATTTAGATTGCCCAGAAGAAAAAGCTTACATGAAATATGCTTTCAATCTAAAACAATCACAAAAAACAGATCCACCATCAAATCCACAAACTGGTAATATTTCTATCTTTATAATCACTATAATATTAGTAGCGTCATTAATCATAAGCTTAGATTTATATCGTAAAAACATTCAATATTATAATAACTAAGAAGCATAAAAAGCTTCTTTTTTTCATACAATTAATTGGTGATATGATGATACTTTTTATAAAAGGACTAATTATTGGACTAGGAAAAATAATACCTGGAGTATCTGGAGCCCTCTTAGCCATAAATTTTAATGTCTATGAACAAGCCCTAGATGCTCTCACTAATTTCTTTAGTAACTGGAAAAAAAATCTAAAATTTCTTCTTATATTATCCAGTGGCATCTTCATATCAATCGTATTAGGAAGTAAAATAATACTCTATCTATTAAACTATCATAAATTTATTACTATGACTTTCTTTATTGGCCTTATCATGGGAGGAACTTATAACTTCTCTAAAAAAATAACATATAACTTTAAAACAACCATTATTATCTTACCATTATTAATAATTATTTCTTTCTTATTAAATTCCTTTAATTCTTCTAATATTTATCTATTAAAAAATAACTATAAAGATAATCTAATCTTTTTACTTGGAGGTTTTATTGAAATATTTTCATCTTTAATACCAGGTATAAGTGGTACTGCTCTTCAAATGATTTTAGGAATATACTACAATATCCTAAACATGATATCAAATATCTTTAACATAAACTATGTTATTACCAATCTAAATCTATATTTAAGTTTCGGTCTAGGCTTATTCTTATCATTTATTATTTGTACATATCTAATTAACTATTTTCTAAAAAAGTATCGTGAAACAACAAATATTATCATCTTATCCTTATCTATTACTAGTATTCTTCTTCTAGTAGTAATGACTATCAAAATTAAATTTACTATAATTGAATTAATTCTAGGAATTATGCTTCTTTCATTAGGATTTTTACTATCTACAATCTTAGACAAATAGTGTCAAATATTTAAAAAAATATTGTTTGTTCCGTATAGATATGCTATATTATTAATAGGTGATCGTATGGAATATGGAAAATTAATCGTAGTAGAAGGAACAGACTGCTCTGGTAAAGAAACTCAAACAAATCTTCTTATTGAAAAATTAAGAAATGATAATATTAAAGTAAAAAAGTATAGTTTTCCTAACTATAATAGTACTACAGGTAAAATCATTGGAGGCCCTTATTTAGGAAAAGACTATATTTGCGATGGATGGTTTAATGAAGGTGCAAATAATGTTGATCCTAAAGTATCATCTCTATATTATGCTGCTGACAGAAAGTATAATATCTGGGTAATTCTTGAAGATTTAAAAAATGGTTATAATGTAGTGCTTGATCGTTATGTTTATTCAAATATGGCTCATCAAGGTGGAAAATTTAAAACTGAAAAAGAAAGAGATGAAATGTTTAACTGGATTGAAAAATTAGAGTTTGATCTTCTTGAACTACCTCATGCCGATATAAAAGTTTTTCTTCATATGCCATATGAAGCTTCTATCAAACTAAAAGAAAGTAGGATAAAGTCGGAAAAGTTAGATCAACATGAAAGATCTAAAGAACATCTTATTCATGCTGAAAGAGCTTATCTAGAATTAGCTAAGAAATATAACTTTTATAAAATAGAATGTGCTAAAGATGATGAAATCCTACCTATCGAAAAAATTAGTGAAGAACTATATGAATACGTATTAGGAGAATTAAAAAAATAATAACAATATGTAAATTTTAACAAATAAAAATAATATCATCATTTCGGTGATATTATTTTTCTATCAATAATACTTTCTTCATACATTTACAATCATATTATCTTATACATGTATTATACATT
>CAJMQX010000130.1 GCA_905215635.1 uncultured bacterium
CCCTTTTCTATTCATATTTTTCACCCATTTCTTAATCTCGTTCATAGATAGATTATATCATTTATTATTATATATTTCAATTTATTTTTATCTATTAGACACTCATATTACTAATAATTTAACTTTAGGTAGACAAATTTATTATTCTAAGGTAAAATAATTACGAATGGAGGTAATTTTATGAACTTGAGTGATAAATGGTCTGACTATGAATGTCTAGCTACTGGTAATGGTTATAAATTAGAAAGATGGGGTAATATTATTCTAAATCGTCCCGATCCTAGCATAATCTGGTCAAAATCCAATAACCCTATTTGGAATAGCTGGGATGGCTACTACAAACGTTCTAATTTAGGAGGCGGAGCCTGGTCTTTCCGTAAACAAATTCCTGAATTTTGGACTATTAATTATCATAATTTAACTTTCAAAGTAAGTCCTACTAACTTTAAACATACTGGTATCTTTCCTGAACAAGCTACTAATTGGGACTATATTACTAAAATGATTAAAGATTCTAATCAAGAAGAATTTAAAGTATTAAATTTATTTGCATATACTGGTTGTGCTACTATGGCAGCTTCTGCCGCTGGAGCAAGTACTGTAGTACATGTAGATTCCTCTAAAGGTATTATCGACTGGGCTAAAGAAAACATGCACCTATCTCACTTAGAAAATAATACTATTAGATTTATTCAAGATGATGTCTTAAAATTTCTTGATCGTGAAATAAGAAGAGGTAATAAATATCAAGGTATTATTATGGATCCTCCTAGTTATGGCCGTGGTCCTAATAAAGAAGTATGGCGTTTTGAAGATAACATTCAAGAATTACTAGACAAGGTCAAACAAGTCTTATCTCCTGACTATAAATTCCTTTTAATAAGTTGTTATACTACTGGTACATCTCCTACTTCCCTAGGAAATATCTTATCATTAACTTTTCCTAATAGTCATATTGAAACTGGTGAAATTGGTCTACCCGTAACTGAAAATAATTTAAAATTACCATGTGGTATTTATGGAAAAGTGGAAAAACGTTAATATTTTATATGAAGATAATCATCTTCTAGTAGTAGTAAAACCTGCTAATATGCCAGTATGTCTTGATGAATCAAATGATATTGACTTATTAACCACTCTTAAATCTTATTTAAAGGAAAAGTATCAAAAACCAGGTAATGTCTACTTAGGATTAGTCCACCGTCTAGATCGTCCTGTATCAGGAGTTATGGTCTTTGCTAAAACAAGTAAAGCCGCTGAAAGACTAACTAATCAAATAAAAAATCACCAGTTTAATAAAACTTATTATGCCACAGTTATGGGTTCAATCAAAGAAAAAGATACACTAACTGACTATCTTATTAAGAATAATTCTAATAATAATTCTTATATAACTACTAAAGATAAAGGTAAATTATCTACTCTCTCTTATGAAGTTATATCTAAAAAAGATAATCTTCTTCTCATAAAAATACATCTAGAAACCGGACGACATCATCAAATAAGAGTACAATTCTCTAGTAGAAATGCTCCTTTATATGGAGATCACAGGTATAATCCTAAATTCATAAACGATAATAAAGAAGATATTGCTCTAATAGCTAAAACTCTCTCTTTTTATCATCCCATTACTAAAGAACTTCTTACATTTGATATCCCATTACCAAAAAAATATCCATGGACTATCTTCTCCTAAGGATATTTTTATTATTATATTTATCTTATACAACATCAAAATTTTTTCATTTAACTGAAAAAACTTCCTAAAATTGCCTCTTTTTTTCACTATTATTTGATTATTAACTTTACTATTGTACAACCATCATTAAAATTATCTGTCTTATATTCATATACATATTTATTAGTTCTAAGAGTATCATGTACTTCTTTTTTTAATATTCCCATTCCCTTACCATGAACAATAACAATCGTATCATTTCCAAGTGTAACATTTTCTAAAATAAAATCATTTACTGTCATTCTAGCACTATCTCTATCAAAACCATGTAAATCTACTCTTGGATATCTATCTAAAAATATATCCATATTATCAACTTCCTATCTTTTAGATAATAATTATTCTATCTTGGTAATTCTATTATACATTTAGTACCCTCGTTCTTAACTGATTGATATTTCATACTACCATTATGTCCTAAAATAATTTCATATGATAATGACACTCCCAGTCCCGTACCATTCTTCTTAGAAGTATAAAACATCTCATATATATGTTCTAGTTCACTTTCACTCATACCAATTCCATTATCTTGAATAATTATTTCTACTCCCTTTTTGTTAACACTAACAATCATCTCTATTATACCATTATCTTGAATAGCTTCAACACTATTTTTAATAACATTTACAAATACCTGTTTTAATCTATTATAATCTCCCCATAAATATAATTCATCATAATCATTAGTATATTTAAATTTAATACCTCTTCCATTTAATAACAAATTAAAAGAATCATATATTTCTCCAAATAATATATTTAAATCAAATATCTCTTTATTAACCTTAATCTTACTATACTCCATAAAATCATTCATAACATCTAAACTTCTATCTATTTCTGATTTAACAATCTTAATATATTTATTAGCCTTATCTACATTATTTAGATTAATCATATCCATATATCCCTTACATACTGCTAAAGGATTTTTAATCTCATGTGTAAGTTTAAATAAAGAATTCTTAAGCTTATTCTCTTCTTGTACTTTATTCATATTTGAATATAATAATGTTATATTATCTGCTAACTTAAATAAATATAAACATACAAAAGTAATAATATATATAAATAAAGTATCTAATATCAAATAAAATATCTTATCTATTTCATTATTACTAATAATAAAGTATTCAAATGTAATAAAGAATCCCTGTATAATAG
>CAJMQX010000131.1 GCA_905215635.1 uncultured bacterium
ATTAAACTAATAATAGCTACTAATGTAATAATTATTTGCTTCTTCTTATTTTTCATAGTGACCTCCTACAGCTTAGTCTTTACTATTTTCTATTTTTTATTACATTTCAATTATATAATAATTACCATTTGTAAACAAGATATAAAATCTAAAAATTAACTCTCCTTAGACTTTACGCTTTTAATAATTTATGTATTAAGATACTGTTAATTATATCTATTTTAAGAACATTTTAAAATTCAAACGAATGCAAGTCAATTTTAAATACGAAAAAAAGTAGATTTCTCTACTCTATTCTATCTATTTAAAATCAATTACTCTTGTTAGAAATCTTAAGTAGATTTTCAAACAAACATACTGGAGTTAGTAATCCTACTCCACCAGGTACAGGTGTGATACTTACGATATTTTCTACCTCTTTATAATCCACATCTCCTACCAATTTACCATCTAAGTAAGAAGTACCTATATCTATTACTACTTGATTTTCTCTAAAACTATTTTTCTTAAAGTAATAAGGCTTTCCTATTCCAGTAATCACAATATCATTTTCTTTTATCTTTTCTAATAAATTTTCAGTCTTTGAATCACATAAAACTACCTTATTATCTCTTTTTAATATTTCATATAAGGGCATTCCAGCTAAACTACTTTTCCCAATAATAATAATTTTTCTATTATATAAAGATATTTTATATTCTTCTAATACTCTTAATACAGCTATACATGTACAAGGAATTATAGCATTTTTCCCATTTTTTAATTTCATTTGATTTTTCTTACTAACACCATCAATATCTTTTTCTTCTTCTATTAAATCCACTAACTCTTGATAATCAAAACCTTTTAATATAGGTTTTTGAATCATAATAGCAGTTATAGAAGAATCCTTATTTAACTCTTTTATTTTATTGATAATTTCTTCTTTGGTATTTTCTTCTTGATACTTAAACTCTTTAATACTAACATTTAGTAAAGTAGCTAACTTTCTTTTACTTCTTAAATAAACTTCATTACTAGCAAAATCACCAATTTGTATGATTGCTAAAGTTAAATTTTCTTTTATGTTTACTTTTAAGTCTTCTAGCATTTTTTCTTTTATTTTTCTACATTCTAATAACATATTATCACCAATTTTATTCTTCTTATTTTTCTAGTCTTAAAGCATAACACTTTTTATATATATAAGGAAATAATTCAGCACTACTAGGAGATACAATAACTTCATCACTGTGATCTCTTTTGCTAATAGTTCCTTGGTAACCATTTTTTTGTAACCATATTCCATTTTCTTTTTGTCTTAGAAAATGAAAATCAATTAAGCTTCCATGATATTTATCAACAAATAACGCTATCTTCCATTCATTTAAGGCTAATTTTTCATCTTCTTCTACATTACGATAAGCTATTTGTAATAATTCTAAGTCACTTTCTATACCCTTTATTAACATATCATAGGAAAAATATTTTGATTTAAATATATTCGTTGTTTCAGAAATAGTACCCGGTTGATAAGCATAATCACAAATATCACTTTGTCTAATATCTAATCCAAGTGCATAAGCATAACAGTTAGTTGAATACATATTTACCCAATTTTCAGGATACATTTGAATTTTTCCTCTAATTTCATTTAAAGACATTTTTAACATAAGAATCCCCTCTTTTGATGCCAACTATTATAAATTAGAAAAAGAAAAAAGTGAAGTAAAATTTCACTTTTTAAATATATACTCCACTTGCTCTTTCTCTATTACTAGTCTTACTACTTACATTATACTTTTCTACAAGAACAGCCTTTTTTTCTTTTAAACTACTTACAACATCAATAATTCTTTGATTATAAGAGCCTCTAAAGACAGCTTGATAATTTTTCTTAGCTAGTTCAAATTTACCATCTACTAAAACATCAATTTCTTTTAGAAAGTCCATAATTTCTTTTCTTGTTTTAGCTAGTGTTAAAAGTTGTTCAAAGGTATAACCAGTATAAGCCCAGATATTATAGCCTTTTTTTCTAGCATACTTAGCTATTTCACTACATTCTTTCGGTTGCATAAAAGGATCTCCTCCAGAAAAAGTAATTCCTGTTTGTCCTTCTAGAGAGTCAATAATCTCATAAACTTCTTCTAAGTCTACTAATGCTCCACCCTTTAAATCATGAGTTTCTGGATTATGGCAACCTAGGCAGTTATGAGGGCAACCTTGTGTCCAGATAACTGTTCTAATACCTTCTCCATCTACGATAGAATCTGGTTGTAAGTATGCTGCTAGTCTTATTTTCATTATGCTTTGCACTTCGTATCTGTTATAACTTCTTTAATACCAGTATGTTTTACACGATCATGTTCTTCTGCTCTTTTCCCATTATTGAAACGAGATACATCTCCTGATAAATAGCCAGTTACTCTTCTGATTCTTTCAAATTTTACTCCTTCTCCAACGATTTTTTCCATTTTCATTCACTCCTTTATTATTTATTTATCTATTTATTATCTACCACAGTTGCAACCAATTTCATTTAAATGTTCCATTGGAACACCTTCAAATTCATGTCTTCCACAACCTGGACAAACATCATTAATAATTCCAACATAACCACATACTGGATCTCTGTCTACTGGGTGGTTAATAGCTCCATAACCAATTCCAGCTTCCTTCATCATACGAATAACGCTCTCAAATGCTTCTACATTATTTACAGTATCACCATCTAATTCGATATAAGAAATATGTCCACCATTCGTTAGATTATGATATGGTGCTTCTGTATATAATTTATTCTTAATACTAGTATTATAATAAACTGGTACATGAAAACTATTTGTATAATAATCTCTATCA
>CAJMQX010000132.1 GCA_905215635.1 uncultured bacterium
ATTATACGTTAATTTCCTATGCTATGAAGAAGACAGGTTACAATCTAGAAAAGATAGATAGTATGTTAAATCGTGAAAGTGGACTTGAAGGTGTTGCTGGTATGAGCGATTTAAGAGATTTGGACCGTGCTTTCGAAGCTGGAGAAGAAAAAGTAAAACTTGCTTTTGATATGTATACTAATAAAATAGTTGATTATATCGCTAAATACTATGTAAAATTAAATGGCCAAGTTGATGCTATTTGCTTTACTGCTGGTGGTGGAGAAAACGATAGTATTATTCGTGGAGAGACTTTAAAGAAATTAACTTCTCTTGGTATTATTCTTGATAGTGAAAAAAATGATAGAATGATTGTTAGAAAAGGAAATGAAGGAATTATTACTACTGATAATTCATCTATTCCAGTCTATGTTGTTGCTACTGATGAAGAGTTAATGATTGCAAGAGATGCTTATTCTTTTATTGATAGTACAGAGGAGTAATTTATTTAAAATAGTTTGAGAATTCGTTTATTTGCGAATTCTTTTTTTAATTTCTAAGAAGAATTTCAAACTTATAGTAAAAAATACTATAAATGTATTGACAATATTTTAGTTATGGTATAATATACTATATGTAAGGAGATGATAAATATGTTCTTAGAGATAGGAGCAACCATTTTGGGATTAATTCAGGGAGTATTAGTAATGTTTAATAAAAGGAGTAATTGGATATTCTACATTTTACAGATGGCATTTTTGATTTTGTTTTCTAGTATGAATCATTTATATGGTGATGTTGTGAATAACAGTATTTATTTGGTAATGGGTTTTGTTGGTTTTATTCTTTGGAATCGTAATAGTGATACTAATAAAATTACTGCAACTAGTAAAAAGGAAAAGTTAATTTATATTTTACTCATTATAGTTGGTACTTTGGGTGTAAGCACTATACTTAAAAATACAAATGATCCATTACCTATGTTAGATGCTTTTACTACGATAACTAGTTTAATTGCTACTTATTATATGGTAAAGAAAAAGATAGATACATGGGTAATCTGGTTTATTAATGATATCTTTTATGCAATTGAATACTTCATTTTACCTAATCAAGCTTTCTATTTATTTTTATTAAATGTAGTTTGGACATTAATGGCAGTTGGCTCTTATAGTAACTGGAAAAAGTTAATGAAAGAAGGAAAATAATATGTTAAAGATATTCTATTCTGGTACTTATAAAGTAAAGCATGAATTGATTAATGAAAATAATATTTTAGAAATGCTAAAAGATGATACGAGAAGTAAAATAGTTGGTGATGTTAAAGAAACTATTTATTCATCATCTGGTGTTGTTACGAAAGCAAATGAAAATGTTATGTATATTGGTGGCTTTTACTATGAAAAACAAGATCCTAATAAATCGGTTTGTGAAAATGTTGTATACGAAGAATTAAAACAGATTGATAACTGTGATATTGTGATAGCTAATCTTATGAACTATTCAGCTATTGCTAGTGTTACAGAAATTATTTATGCAGCTTTTAAGAAGAAAAAAATCGTAATATTTTGTGATCCTAAAGTTACGAGTTATGAAGTAGAGGGAGAGTATTGGTTTCCTATTTTAGCAGCTAAACAATTAAGTTCTAATGTAGAAGTTAAATTTGTGGAAAGTGATGAAGAAATCGTAAACTATGTAAATAATTTGAAGGAGAAAAAATGATGAAAGTAGATGTTATTGTTGGTGGCTTATATGGTGATGAAGGAAAGGGAAAAGTAGTTTCTAAATTAGGCACAAACTATGATTATATATTTAGGGTGAATGCATCAACCAATGCTTCCCATACAGTAGTATTAGAAAATCAAAATAGTTTTATAACGAAACAATTACCTTCTGTTTTTTATCATAAAAATATTAATTTTGTGATAGCACCTGGTGCTATTTTGAACTTACACGCTTTAAAAGAGGAGTTGGAAAGTAGAAAGGATTTAGATGATATTTATAATCATGTTACTGTTGCTTCTAGTATTACTTTACTAATTACTCCATATATTGAAAGAAATAAGAGTCAAAATCATTCTAAAAAATATGGTAGTACTAATCAGGGAACTGGAAATGCTATTCTTGCTAGAGATGCTAGACATTCTATTAAATTAGTGGATGTTTTTAATACCGTAAATAAGTATATTAGTTTAGAAGATTTGGCATCAAAAATAAAAGAAAGTTGCTTAGAATTAGACAGGTATTTTTATCAAAATAAAACTGATGAGTATTATTATCAAGAAGCTTTGTTATTAGTAAGTGACTATCGTGATATTAAGAATATGATTGGAGATTTTTGTAAAGATTATACTGATTTCTTATATCATTTAGAAGATGATAAAAAGATTTTAATTGAAGGTTGTAATGGAATTATGCTTGATAATTTACATGGCTTGAATCCTTATACAACTAGTGCTTCTACAAGTGTAAATGCACTTTTAAATGGTGCTAATATTTCTCCTTATTTCTTAAATGATACTTATGTTATTATTACTGGCTATTTTTGTTGCTTAAATAAAAGACCTTTTTTAACTGAGATGGAGTTAGAAAGTGCTAATAAATTATATAAATATAATAGCGAAGTAGATGATGCCGAAAATATGAAAAGAAGACTTGGGTGGTTTGATTTACCTACATTGAAGAAAGCTTTGGTAGGACATAAGAAAGCTAAATTAATTTTAAATAAATTAGATATTATGCAAGATTTAGAAGAAGTTAAAGTTTGTGATTATTATTTAGATGAAAATAATCAAAAAATATAAGTTATGCCTGATAATACTACTATGTTAGAAAGGTTAAAACCTCATTA
>CAJMQX010000133.1 GCA_905215635.1 uncultured bacterium
GAAAAAGCATCTTCATCACTTATATATTCTTTTTCATTATCTTGTAGTTTTATACATTTATCATTTAATTTATCACAAAATAATTTAAATTCTTCTAATTCATTCATATAATACACCTACTTATTTATTTTTTATTTACTTATGAAACTTATATATTATTTCTCAATAAGACCTAATGTTAATTTATCTTTTTCACCATTATAGAATTTATCTAATACTAAACTATATATATTATCTTTTTTAGAAATATAATCAAAAAGTGTCATTGAAGATTTTAATTTTAAATTATCAGGATATTCTAATATTTCTTCTATATTATTAGTACTTGTATATAATAATGCATTACATATCTTTAGTAGATTACCTCTTAGATAATCATTTGATAAATATTCTTTAGCTTCTTCTAATCCACTGATGCCATAGAACTCTGATGTAGCACTATACCCTAGTCCTTTTAACTCTGGAAATATATACCACATCCAATGACTACATTTTCTTTCTTGTTTTATTTCTGATAATGCTTTGTAGAAGTCTCTTTCTTGAGCAATAATAAATCTATCTAAATTATATTCCATATACGATCACTAACTTTCTTATATTTTTATTATAACATAAAAACTACCATAAGGTAGTTGATTGTTTAATTTTGTTATATATTATTTTCTTTTTATTAATAATTTATATAGATAGATACCAGTAATAGAACCTACACTATCAATTAAGATATCTTTTATTTGACAAGCTCTTCCTGGTATGAATAATTGATGTATTTCATCACTAGTAGCATATATAACACATAATATTATAGATAATAAGTATGATCTAGAAATATTATTCTTAGTAAACATATTTATTACTAGAGTTCCTAAGATTAGATACTCAGTAAAGTGTGCTAGTTTTCTAATTATTAGGCAAAGTAGACTTATATTATTAATATTTAAAATATTAGCTATTATATTTACTATAAAATTAGATTGATTAGCTGAATCTTCAGCATTAAAGGATGACATAATGAAGATTATAATCATCCAGATAAGTACTAATATTATAGATAATTGTTTCTTCATATGTATCATCCTTATTCAAATTTCTTTATCATTATTTTGGATTACACCCACTATTTGACAAAGAACCTTTTATACTTAATTTTACATTAAATTTCAGAAGAGAAAAAATGTTGTATATTGAATTTAATGAATTTATTTGCTAAATTTTTCAATAATTGCATTTACTATTCTTTCTGAGGCATGACCATCACCGTATGGATTGCATGCTTTACTCATTCGATTATACTCTACTTTGTCGGTAAGAAGCCTTTTAGCCTCTTTATAAATGGTTTCTTCATCAGTACCAACTAATTTTAAAGTACCTGCTGTTATACCTTCTGGTCTTTCTGTGGTGTCTCTTAAAACAAGTACAGGTTTTCCTAAAGAAGGTGCTTCTTCTTGCACTCCACCACTATCAGTCATAATCATATAGCTTTTGTTTTGAAAATTATGAAAATCAAAGACTTCTAATGGCTCAATTAAATGTATTTTATCATCAGCAGCAAAAATTTCATTGGCAACTTCTCTAACTAGTGGATTTTTATGTATAGGATATATTACTTTAACATCATCAAATTCATCCATAATTCTTTTGATGGCTCTAAAAATATGTCTCATTGGTTCACCCAAATTTTCTCTTCTATGCGCAGTTAAAAGGATCATTCTCTCACCTGGCTTAATAAAATTTAATTCTGGATGAATATAATTATCATCAATGGTTGTAGACATAGCATCAATTGCCGTATTACCAGTAATATATATTTTTGACTCTTTTATGTTTTCTTTAAGTAAATTCTCTTTACTTAACTGTGTAGGAGCAAAGTACATATCAGTCATACAATCTACCATTTGACGATTCATTTCTTCTGGAAATGGTGAATATTTATTCCATGTTCTTAGTCCTGCTTCAACGTGACCGATTGCTATTTGATTATAAAAGGCAGCTAATGCCCCAGCGAATGTAGTGGTTGTATCCCCATGAACTAGTACTATATCTGGTTTTACTTTTTTTATAATTTCTTCTACTCCGGTTAAAGCTCTAGTTGTAATATCTCCTAATGATTGACCTTGTTTCATAAGATTCAAATCGAAATCGGCTTTAATATCAAAAATTTCTAGAACTTGATCTAACATTTCTCTATGCTGAGCAGTAACACAAACTATACTTTCAATTTCTTTCCTTTTTTCTAATTCTTTTATTAATGGAGCCATTTTTATTGCTTCTGGTCTGGTTCCAAAGACACTCATTACTTTAATCATCTAAATCTCCTTTTTTTTATTATAACATGTATATCTTCTTTATAAAAAATTAAAACATCAACACTATATAAAACTATAGAAATTAGCAAATAAATAATACCATAAAGAATAAAATTTAATATGTTAAATTCTTTAATTAATATAAATCTATGTATAAAGGCTATAAGAGATATAAATGTTATACCAAAAATAATATTTTTTTTATAAAATAGAATAACATTTCTTTTTATTATTTCTTTTTTTAGAAAATAGATTTGATAAATGGTTCTATATAACATTTCAATAAGTGTTCCTATAGCAACTCCAATTATACCATATATATTTACTAGGATAATTGATATAATAATATTGATTGAGGCTTCAATTATTGCTGGTATTGTGATTTCTTTAAATTTATTAGCAGAGTAAGTTAAATTAA
>CAJMQX010000134.1 GCA_905215635.1 uncultured bacterium
TATAAAGTAAGGCGCAGAGAGTTTTTACTCTTTCAAAACTGTCAAAGTCAAGATTTTATCATATTTATTAAAAAGAAGAAATATTTTATAATGTTATTTCTATTTTAAAATTTATAACGTATCTAATAAATACTTTTACAAAAATTCTTATCTAGAAATCTTAATTATAGATATCTAATATTTACTTACTTTCTATAAATTTATCTTCTTCATATTGATAACTTAAAATATTATCTTTAGTAATTACACTCTCACCTATTTCTTTCTCCAAATCAGCTCTTGTATTATTTGCTATTCTACCACCACGTTTGGCTACTTCAATATTTTCTTTTAATCCCTGTGGATTGCGTTTTTTAGCAATTTCTCTTGTGGCAAGTTCACCTAAATCCGCAAGTGTAACTTCTATATCACTCATATTATCTCTTAAAGATTCTTTTCTAAGTCCTTTATACTCCTTATATTCTTTAGCAGTCATTCCTGACCAACTTTTATATATTTCATTGGTTAAAATTGCATATTCTGTGTTTGTTGTTACTCCTCCATCTTTCCAAACATCAGTTAATTTCTTTCTATTTTGCATTCCTTTAATTCGTTTTTGAATCCAATCCTCATCATAACCTTTTACTCTATATAAATCTATTGCTCGCTCTGCTGCTATCGATGGATCAAATACTTCATCTATTCTTTCACTTCCTAATTTAGCTAACCATTGTTTTATTGGCTCAGCATTTTTACTAGGAATAGACTCTATAATTCTAAACATTTCCTCAATATCACAAACATCAGTTAAACGATATTTCCCATCCTGCGATTTTAATTTCAACTGTCCGATTTTTTCGGACACTTCATTTCCTTCTTGTTTTAATTTACTTTTCAAATCGCTCCAATACTTTCTCGGTCTATCACTTTCAGTTAAAACCCCAACTAAATCAACAATACTGATATAGTATTTTTCATGTTCTTCATCCCAAACAGTCCTTATTGTTTCATTATTAAATATCTTATTTACTAAATGCATCTTATCTTGTTCCATTATTATTAACCCCTTTCACTACACATACATCTACTATAAATTTATATATTCTTTTCATTAGTAATTACCATGACAACATCAATATATTACATGAACAATTGTTTGTCAATATATTTTTGAATTTATTCTAATAATTTTAAAAAGCATCCTCATTTCACACAAAAAAAGAAATAGTTTATAATTGCTATTTCTATTTTTATAATTTTTATTTACTTACTGGAAGCACACTAATACTTCTTACTACCTGTAATAATTCTGAAGATTTCATGGCATCACTAACTACATAATATTCTATTCCGTTATTAAACCAATTAGCAGAATTGTCATTAATAACCGCTAAACTAGCTCCAATTAATTCAACTTCACCATACGTTGGTATTATCTCCGGTCTATCACTATAACTAGCAGTTTCTTCTACTAGAACAAATGAACTATCTCCTGAAAATGTTAGTATTAATCTTTCTCCATCTTCTGTACTTACTCTCTCTTGATTAGTAAGATATGTATTAACTGGTAAATACATTGGATATATTATATCATCAATAGTAGCAGTAGACTTAGTCTTATTCCCATCCTGCTTACTATCATTATTAGGTTCTTGTGCTTCATTACTACTACTATTATTATTTGTATTACTATTCTTATTACTATTAGTATTCTCATTACTACTATTATTATCCATATCTCTATTCTCTTCAGTATTTAATATAGAATTTAAATCAAAATATGTATCATTAAATTCTGTTTTTAAATCTATTTTATCAAAAACCATCTTAATTTGAACATTACCATCCTTATCCATAACTTCTACTTTAGTAGGTAGATAATCACGTCCAAAATAAATTTTTTGATTAATTAGTTTATCATTATTTGGATAATTAACTGTTGAAGTAAAGATATAACCTTCTCCAGTATTTTCAAATAATCTCTCTTCATCATTTGTAATATCATCTAATAAGCTTGAAAGTAAATATACTTGTGAGTTATTATATGGCCAATCGCTTTGAAACTTAAAACTTTTATTAAGACTAGGTGTTATTACATATACTCCTTCTTGATTTCTAAGTATTACTTGTTTATGATCGTTTATTGAATTAGTAAGTTCTATTTTATAAAAATCTTCTTGTTTATATGATACTGCTATTTTATATGTATATATATCTTCATTATTAACAAGTTCCATATTACCAGCTAAATAATATGATTTAGTATTATTTACTTTATCTTGAAATTCTTTTAATACTGTCTTTTCATCTTTCTTTCCACATCCTGTCAAAACAAGACAGATTAAAATTAAACATAAAAATATTTTTTTCACTCTTCACCCCATTTTTTATCTTTATGGTAAATTATATGGTACATTTTTCTTAATATGATGAATAATTATATAATTTCTGGTAAAAATATTAGTGTCAAGGAGGAAATTTATGAATACGTTATTTAAAACAACTTTAGTATTAAGTATTATT
>CAJMQX010000135.1 GCA_905215635.1 uncultured bacterium
GTGCTCTATAACTAGACAGTTTAAATAATTTATTCCAGAATTGTTAAATCCTAGTATTCTTAAATATCTTGCACCAGTATTATCTTCTTTTTTGATGTTTAGTAAGATATGTAATAACATACGATTAATTTTATTATAAGTATATCTTTTAGTTTTAATATTCATTACTAAATCAGACCAAGTATTAGAAGAATTGATATTTTTAAGAATTCTACTATCAATGCCTTCATCAATATCTAGATAATCTTTTAGATTATTTTTATTATTAATAATATTATATAGTAAATATGGATAAGCATTATTTAATGATAGGTTTTGATAAAGATATTCATTAGTTATTTTGGGAATGTAAGGAGAGATATCTTCTTTTTTTAAGTATAATTCTCTTATTAGACTGGCATTTATAATATTAGAAGTAATAGATTTGTCATGATAGTTATTAGTTCTTTTAATTGATATAGGAGTAATAGGGTAGTTATTCTTTATTATTTGTTTTATATAAGATAATCCTAATAAGTCATTAGGTTTATTTATTTCTATTTTAGTGATATCTTTTAGGGCTTTACTCATAGCAGTAGGATAGTTTAAACCTTTATCTAAATAATTTTTAACTAATTCATCATATTCTTTATTATTTATTTGAATATTAGCTAAGTTTATAAGATTATCAAGATTATTACTTTCACTACCAAATACTAAAGTATCTATTTTTAATTCATTTAATATTTTTAAAGCTCCATAAGCAAACATATCAGCAGATTGTGTAGCATAGAGAGTAGGGAGTTCTACGACTAAATCAATACCTTCTTGAAGACATATTTTAGTTTTATTCCATTTATTTATAATTGAAATGTCTCCACGTTCTGTATAATGAGTACTAATAATAGCGATAATTAAAGAATTAGGATACATTTTTTTGATTTGTTCTATCTGATAACGATGTCCTAGATGAAAGGGATTGTATTCAGCAATTATACCTATAATTTTCATTATTTCACCTTCTCTAAATAATTTTTAGTAATACTTATAAATAACATAAGATATGATATTGATAGAAGAAGACTACTTAATATATCTGATAAATAATATGTTCCTAAATATATATGACTAAAATTAATCACGATAATTAAAATAAATAGAAGGGCAATTATACAAGATTTAAATATCTTATTTTTAGTACTTTTATATATGAGATAAGAAAGATACATATAGAAAGCTATACTTATCATTGGGTGGCCTGCTTTATAACTAGATCCTTCCTCGATAGCAATTAAGCTTGCTTCTAATAAGTTGTTTCTTTTTGATAAGAAGACTACTAGTTTACTAATTATAGCTGAACATATTAGATTAAGAGTTATTAGTATAGGAATTCTTTTATTTTTATTGATAAAGAATAATAATACTGTAATTGTTATTAAAGTATAAGGACTTCCTAGATCAGTGATTATAGTTATAAAGTTAGTGAGATTGTCACTTCTAATGCTTATCATTAAATCTTGAATACTAGTATCTAGATAGTTTATTTTGTTATTAAAAATATAATAAGTTAAAATAACGAATAATAGTAGTGATATAAATGATATGATATATTTTTTATTATTTATAATAAGTAATTTATTGTCAGATTTGTTCTTTTTCTTCATAAATTCTCCTTTTTCATATTTATAATTATACTAAAAAATGAGGAAAATAGCTACTGTTAAATAGAAAAAATGTCTATGAGTAGGCATTTTGGTATATATTTTAATGTATTAGTTTTTTAGAATAATTTAAGTTCTTTAGTAATAACTTTTTCTTCTTCTTTATCTATTTTATCAAATAATTCTTTATCAGTACTGATTATTTCAGCAACTTTAGTGATAATTGGTTCTGGGTTAGTATCACCAATATTGATACTGATGGTAGTGGTAAAGATACTTATTGATAATAGACAATATTTATATATTTTTAAATCATGAGCATCATATTCTTTTTTAGCTTTAGTTTTTAATTTTAGGTATTTTAACATATTGATAAGTGATGATAACGCTTTATAATAATATTCACATAATCCTGATGCAATA
>CAJMQX010000136.1 GCA_905215635.1 uncultured bacterium
AGATTATTTCTTAAAACATACTGAAAATGATAAAATGACAAATGTTAAAGTAGATATAGGAGATAGTTATATAGCTATAAGAGTTGATTACAAAATAACTAAGAGTATAACTACACCAATAGAGGTAAAAATAATTCCTACATTAAACAATAATAAAGATTTAGAACTTAAAATAAAAGAAGTTAAGTTTTTAGATTTAAAAGTAGCAGATTGGATAGTTAATATGGGATTAAAGAGCTTTATAAAAGATTGGTTCCCAAAAGATGAAAATATTAATGTGGAATTTAAAGACGGAGTTGTAGTAATATATAAAGATAACTTTAATGGAATAGAGTTAGATAAACTTAAAGTAGAATCAACAGGATTAAATATTAATATGACTATAGATTTAAATACTATAATTAAAAATATAAATTCTAAAAATAAATAATAAAGAGGTATGAAGAAATAAAATGGACCCTTTGTCAAGTACACTAGAAAAAAAGGGTTCTTAAGAAGTTACTAAAAGCTGATTCCTGTATTGCACAGGAGTCAGCTTTTTTAAATTCCACTGGCAACGTTCATTATTGTAATAATCCATGTAATCATCTATCAATATTTTAAGTTCTTCTATTGTTTCACAGCTTTTATAATCAATTTCATCCTTCATATGTCCGAAGAATGATTCTTGCGGAGCATTATCCCAACAATTGCCTCTACGAGACATAGATTGACCCAAGTTATATTTTTTAAGCAATTTTTGAAAGATTGGACTTGTATAATGAGAGCCTTGGTCAGAATGAATAAATGCATCTTTATGTAATTTAAATGACTTTAGTTTAACTAATTTATTTATAGTTTCAGTTACAATATCTATAGCTAAGTTATTAGAAAGATTATAGGCTAATATTTCATTTGTTGATGAATCTTTTATTGTAGATAAATATGCCATCTTATTATTGCCGTACGGCATATATGTAATATCAGTTAACATTACCTTACCAGGTATGTTTTGCTTAAATTCTCTATTTAGTCTATTAGGAGCTACTCTATGCTCCTTTGTAGCCTTAGCAATACGCTTATATGGATTAGCTTTACGTATAGGACAAGTAATATTATATTTTCTCATAATTCTTTGGATTTTCTTTCTATTCATTATAATATTGAATTTATTTTCTAATACCATTTTTATAGACCTAGATCCTTTCTTATATCCACGATAGTTAAATGCTTTTAAGATAATTTCTTTAGATATAAGATCTTTATTTTCCTTTATACTTCTAGTCTTAAAATTATTTAAAAAATTATAGTAACCTGAAGTAGAGACATTAGCAATTTTACATAAATGTCTCGTCATGTTTTTAAGATTGAAACTTTGAATTAAATTTTGTATTAGTCTAAATATTTTAGATGCAGGTATTTTCTTATTTATCACCTGCCTTTCTTGCAGCTCTAACTTTTTTATCAATTCAAGCTCCGCTTTAAGATACTCTATTTCAGCATCTTTCTTAGCGATAATCTCTTCAATAGTTAATTCTCTATTAAGTGTTCTTCCTGAATTTAAAGTCCTAGTATCTTCTAAACCTAAAATACCTTTATCGTTATATGCTTTTCTCCATCTTAGACTAGCAGAATCTATACGTTTAATTCCAATTATATTAACATCAAATCCTGCATCTTCAAAAATAGCTCTTGAAGTTTTCCCATTCTCATATTCAGCAATAAACTGCAATTTAAACTCATTAGTATAAGTTATACCTTTAGCAGTTACATTTTTTACATATTTATTTTTAGATAATTCTAATATTTCTTGTTCTGTAAATATTTTTTTACTCATCTTATAATCACCTCTTAGTTAATATTGTACAAAAAAAGATCCCATATAGACAGACACGCTTTTTCTCGTGTCCACCATATAGGATCCATTTTAAATACTGGGTGTTTTTTTATTAAATATATATTAATTTACTATTAAGAATTTTTTTTAGAGCACTGTAAATACTATTTACAAAGTTTAATAAAGACAATAATC
>CAJMQX010000137.1 GCA_905215635.1 uncultured bacterium
CATCAATAACCTTAGAAGATTCATTAAGTATATCAGCTAAATCTCTCAAAGTAACTATAGCATGAAAAGTATTTTCTCCTCCATATATATCATCAAATACGATTTCTGTATCTAAAAAATCCTTACCTTTATTAACTATTTGATAATTACCATGAGCTATTGTATTTCTAATTCCTGTAATAACTGCTAAATTATATAAATAATCATTATTATCTAAATAATATTCTTGAAGTCTTATATATTCAGAACTTAAATCTATAAACATCTTGCCAAATTCCATCTTCTTCTCATTAAGTTCTTGCATTGAAGTCCTAATCTTTTTTGATGCTTCTTCTTTTCCACTAGCAATAACTTTGTTCAAATTTTCTTGTCTTATATCAAGTTTATCATCTATATCTTTTATACTCTTCGTAACAGATTTTAATCTATCTACTACCATATTAATCTCATTTTGATCTAATGTAAGTTTACTTACTTTTATTTTAGATAAATCTATCTTACCAAAATCAAGTCCAGTATTATCCCCTTCTTTATATATATTGTTATTTTTATATATATTATCAAGTCCATATAAGAATAGTGAATTAAACATTCCCATCATAGATACTGCTAAATTATGATGATCACATATAACACCATTATCAAAATCTTTTCTAATTACATCCATATCTATTGAATTATAACGACAAATTGCTCTTAATAGTTTTAAATTAGTAACATTTGAAGCAATTTCTAAATATTCACTTACTTCTGGATTAATTATTTCATTTACTCTTGATCCTACTATAAATACTTGTTTACTATATTTTTCATTAGGTAATAATGGAAACATTTCTATAGCTACTTCATGAGCTATCCTTGGATCAATCTTTTTTACATCCCATTTCATATCATATTCATCACCATATAGTTTCTTAAATTTAACAAGCAAACCTAACTTATCTCTAGAATTACATTCAACAAAAACTTCTTCAAATAATCTCATTACATCTTGTGGTATATCTTCTCCATTTTTTCTTCTTATTTCAAATTTAAAATTAGTAAAATTTTTAACAGTATTCTCTAAATCTTTCACATTTTTAAAAGATGCCTTTCTATCACTAATAACCCTATCATTAAATATTTTAAATCTTACTTTCTCATTACCAACTACATCTTCTAATCTATTAAGTGAACCTGATACTATAAAATATGCTAACTTATCTATATTAAGATACACATCACCACAGTCATCTTTTACAACTATTCTATTATGTAAAAAATCTATTTTATATAACCCATGTGCCATAACATTTCTAATATAGGCTACTACTAAACTAGCATTTTCAAAAGTCTTATTCCCTATTTGGTACTTTCCATCTTTCTCACTAGCTATATATTTTACTGATTTTTCCAATTCATGAAGTAATACTTTTGAAAAATAATCTATCTTACCAGAACTATTATCTTTTTCTACGATATCTTCCTTTATCAATAATAAAACATTACTAATAGTACCTAAAGTTGCTCCAATTAAGTACTCTCTATCTAAAATACATTCCTTATACTCTGGAATATTATAAATAATACCCATTAAATATGTAAACATTGCTTTATTACCTAAATAATACTTAATAATAGTGTCTTCTCTCTCCATTAATATCACCAACAAATTAAATATATCATATGACCAAACACTTATCAATATACCATAGATATTTTTTAAAAATTTATCTTTCTATTGTAAAACTTTCTAAATCAAGTATTTTCT